>JACPZK010000030.1 GCA_016195565.1 Nitrospirota bacterium
CCAAGCTTCTCCTTTTCCTCTGTCATTGCATATGCCGTAAGAGCTATTATCGGTATCTTTGCAGTGGACTGATTTGACTTGAGTATTTTTGCGGCCTCAAGGCCGTTCATCTTCGGCATCTGTATATCCATAAGTATGATGTCAGGGATTTCCTTCTTAGCGGTCTCAACAGCTTCTTTGCCGTCCCTTGCAAGAATAGCGGCATGTCCCCCGGATTCCACTATGACCTTAAAAAGCTTAAGGTTATCTTCATTGTCTTCAACAATAAGTATCTTGTTCACAGTTCACCGTTCACTGTTCACGGATAGAATTTTTAAGAGCGTTTATCCTTTTAACAAGTGTATCACATCTTTCATATAAGGCATTGAATTCCTCAGACTTTATATAATTCTGCTTTTTTGATATTTCAAGTAAAGGGATGCATTCATATCCGGAAGTTCTTGCCATATCAAGAAAATGCCTAAACTCTTTCTTTGTTCGCCCACTGCCCTCAGCAATATTCAGGGCTATAGACATAGCAGCCCGTCTTATTTGATTTGTTATTCCGAAGATTTCTTCTTTCGGGTATCGTTTAGTAACCTCATAAATTTCATTTGCAAAATCTAAGGCTTCTTTATACACCTCCAGTTTTTCAAAACTAAAACCCATGTCATCCTCTGTTCACAGTTGACAGTTCACTGTTCACAGCAAAAGACAGTTTCTCAATCTGTGAACCGTGAACTATTTTCTTATCGGTATTATAAATATAAACCTGCTTCCCTTTCCTTCCTCGCTCTCAACCCAGATTCTTCCGCCGTGAAGTTCAACAATCTTCTTGCTGATGCTGAGGCCCAGCCCTGTGCCTTCATATTTCTTTGTAAGCGTAGATTCAAGCTGCTGGAAGGGCTGAAAGAGTCTCTTCTGGTCTTCAGAAGAAATGCCGATGCCGGTGTCAGTGACACTGATTTCTATGAAATCAGCGAGTTCACGGTTCACTGTTGACGGTTCACTGTTCACAGCGGAAGACTCTTTTTCAATCTGTGAACTGTGGACTGTGAACTGTGAACTGCTTTGTCCGTGAACTGTGAACTGTGAACTTTTCTCTTCGCCGTGAACTGTGGACTGTGAACAGTGAACTAAGCGTGCTTGCACGGAGACCGAGCCTCCATCATCCATAAACTTGAAGGCATTTCCGAGGAGATTCAGGATAACCTGTTTTATCTTTCTTTCATCTGCTGTTATAAGGCATGTATCATAAGGAATATCTGATCTTAATCCGATACTGTGCTTTATGGACTTTTCTTTGAATAGCAACAGACATCCTTCAATAAGCTGTTTCAGGTCAAAGTCGCTCAATTCGAGTTCCATCTTGCCTGCCTCTATCTTTGAAAGGTCCATGATGTCATTAATAAGCCTTAAAAGGTGTCTGCCGCTCTTCCATATATTCAGGACATATTCTTTCTGCTCGTCTGTGATGCTGCCTGCCAGTCCTTCAGTCAAAACCTCTGAAAAGCCTATAACTGAATTCAACGGCGTCCTCAGTTCATGCGACATATTCTTTCAAGCTCCCCGGACTTTTCCTCTACTAATTTCAGCGCAGAGGAGCGGTCATGCAGCAATATCTGAAATGTGCGAGCCCTCGCTCGTTGTTGTAATAATACAAGTCCAATGAGGTATAAAAACAACAGACCTGCTAATGTCATAAGCGCATGGTTCGCTTTGCTCCCGGCTGAAATATCCTCGTGGATGGGTATCTCCCCATCACCTAACCTGCTCATGGTGTTCAGAAGCCTTTCGCTGGCTATGCCCAGGTCATAAAGCGAGATAGCGTGATAATAATCAAACAGATACCGTTCTGTAATCACCCATTCTTCATACACCTTTGATAGCTGAACCACATTCCTGAATAAATCGGGGTTGTATTGTGCAAGTTGCTTGTAACGAAAGAGGCGAGAATCTGCTGATTCAACTGCCTTTGAGAAATCACTGTAAGCGGATTTTATATTGCCGGTTTCAATCAGACGGCTTTCAGCTTCTTTGATCTCAAGGAACGGCCGCCTCATGTCATCCAGCATCTGAATCGCCTTCTGCCCATTTTCACCCTGTTTGATTTTTGAGGGAATATTAAGTATAAAAATTGTGCCAGTAAAGACAACGCATCCTGAAATTACTAAGAGCCAGAAATGATATTTTTTATCAAGGCTAATCATACTGGTATAAGTATATCAGAAAAAGTTAGAGCAATATAGCAAAACCCTTTTCAAATTAATATGCAAGCAGTATCAGTCTTTTAGCCTGTCAGACTTGAATACGACAACCGCCAGCGGCGGCAGTGTGATGCTTATGGAATGAGGCCTTCCATTCCATGAAATATCTTCCGATAAAATATCCTCCGCATTGCTGATTCCACTTCCCCAGTATCCGGCAGAATCACTGCTTAAAATCTCTTTATATAAACCCGATTCAGGCACGCCTATCCTGTAATTATATCTCGGCAAAGGAGTAAAGTTGCACACAAACACCAGAAAATCGTCAGCCCTTTTCCCCTTTCTTATAAATGATATTACGCTCTGTTCTGTATCGTGAAAATCTATCCACTCAAAACCTGAATAATTAAAATCAACCTCATGCAGCGGAGGCTCTGTCCTGTAAAGCCTGTTCAGGTCTCTTATATAATGCTGAAGTTTTTGATGAGGCTCGTACTGAAGCAGGTGCCAGTCCAGGCTGTGGTCAAAGTCCCACTCATCCCACTGCCCGAACTCGCCTCCCATAAAAAGCAGTTTTTTGCCCGGATGTCCGTACATGAAACCATACAGCAGTCTCAGGTTTGCAAACTTCTGCCACATATCTCCGGGCATCTTGCCGAGCATTGAACTCTTCCCGTGCACAACCTCATCATGAGAAAGCACGAGCATAAAATTTTCAGTAAAGGCATAAAGCAGGCTGAACGTAAGATTGCTGTGGTGATGTTTCCTGTAAATAGGGTCTTTTGAAAAATATTCAAGAATGTCATGCATCCACCCCATATTCCATTTAAGACTGAAGCCAAGCCCGCCAAGATGCGTCGGCCTTGACACCCCTGTCCACGCAGTTGATTCCTCTGCGATTGTGAGGATGCCGGGATGCTGCCGGTGAACAATTTCATTGAATCTTTTCAGAAAATCTATCGCCTCCAGGTTTTCCCTTCCTCCGAAAACATTTGGAACCCATTCGCCTTCTTTTTTTGAATAATCAAGGTAAATCATTGAGGCCACGGCATCAACACGCAAACCGTCTATGTGATATTTTTCAAGCCAGAAGAGCGCGCTTGATATTAAGAAATTCCTTACCTCATTTCTCCCGTAGTTGAATATCAGCGTGCCCCAGTCTTTGTGCTCGCTTTTCCTTGGGTCTGCATGTTCATAGAGCGCTGTGCCGTCAAAATTTCCAAGGCCATGCGCATCTTTTGGAAAATGCGCTGGAACCCAGTCAAGGATAACACCGATATTGTTCTGGTGGCATTTATCCACAAAGTACATAAAGTCTTCAGGCGCCCCGTGTCTGCTTGTCGGAGCAAAATACCCTAATGTCTGATAGCCCCATGAAGCGTCCAGCGGATGCTCTGTTACAGGCATAAGTTCAATATGGGTATATTCCATATCCTTTACATAGCCGATCAGTTTATCAGCAAGCTCTCTGTAAGTGAGAAAACGGTTTTCTTCCTCCGGCACACGCATCCATGAGCCAAGGTGCGCCTCATAAACAGAGACAGGAGATTCAAACCAGTTTTTTTCTGAACGCATTCTAAACCATTCGCTGTCATTCCAGCGGTATTTGTTGATGTCATATACTACAGATGCGCTTTTGGGCCTGGCCTCAAAATAAAATGCATATGGGTCTGCCTTCAGAAATATTTCGCCGGACTTTGACTTTATCTCAAACTTATAAACCTCTCCTTCATCAAGCCCCGGCACAAATATCTCCCACACGCCTGATGAGCCCAGGACGCGCATCTGATGCCTTCTTCCGTCCCAGTTGTTGAAATCACCCGCAACGCTGACCCGTTTTGCATTCGGCGCCCATACTGCAAAATGAATGCCTTTAATCCCATTAACCTCAATAACGTGGGAGCCGAGTTTTTCGTATTTCTTGTAGTGGCTTCCCTCGCCTATAAGATGAAGGTCAAAATCCGAAAGCACAGGCAGGAATGAATAAGGGTCAAAAAATTCAGCAATGCGGTTATCGGATGTTTTTACCTTGAGTTTATATTGGAAAAAATCATTTCTATTTTCAAAGTTTTTTTCAAAAAAGCCTGCTTTGTGGGTCTTTTCCATTTCATGGGATTTGTTTTGGACGACATCAACAACCCATGCCCTATCAGTTTCAGGCATGAATGCGCGGACTGTTACTGCCTTTTTGCCGCCGGTTTTTACTTCATGCATCCCAAGCGCTTGAAAAGGATCCCAGTGCTCCGCTTTAATAATCAGCTTGATATGTTCTTTAAGTGTCATTGATTTCAAGTTAAAAATTGAAAGTTAAAAATTAAAAGTTCATACAACTCCCAACTCTTAACTTTTAACTCTAAACTCTTTTTTTAGCCCCATCTCTTATAAATCTCATGTTCCACTCCGACAGCGTCAAGGATTTTGCCTGCAATGAAATCAACGATATCGTCAATCTTCTTGGGCTTGTGATAAAAGGCCAAAACAGGAGGCGCAATCTTCACCCCGATTCTTGAGAGCTTGAGCATGTTCTCAAGATGTATTACGCTGAACGGCATCTCCCTCGGCGAAAGAAGCAGTGCCCTTCCCTCTTTTATCGTCACATCAGCAGCCCGCTCTATGAGGTTATTTGCATAACCATTTGCAATGCCCGAAAGCGTTTTCATGGAACACGGCACAACGAGCATCCCGTCTGTTTTAAATGAACCGCTTGAAACCGGAGCGGCAAGATCGTATTCGCTGTGGTAATGGATTTGTTTTGAGTTGAAATGCTTTCTGATTTTTCTCTCAGTCTCAGCGCTTGTCTTTCCGCTAAAATCAATTCCGGTTTCATCCTTGATTATTGAGAAAGACTGCGAAGAAACGAGCAGATGTAACTCGGAATTTTTTATCAGTTCCTTAAGAACCCGTATCCCGATTATGGAACCGCTTGCACCGCTTATGGCAAAAACGTATTTCTTCATCTTAAACACCGATTGTCATTGCGAGCACCCAAAGGGTGCGTGGCAATCTTGTCTTTTGGGATTGCGGAGCCTGTTCCGAGCCTGTCTTGAGATTGCTTCGGCTCTCCTTGAGAGCCTCGCAATGACAGGCGAGGAATCTCACTCCTCGCAATGACATTTGTATTAGCATATTATTTCTTCAGCCTCTCAAGAACCTTCTGGGCATCTTCCCAGACAAGCCATTTGTCTTTCGGGTTTCTCAGGAGATACGACGGATGAAATGTCGGCATCAGCGGAATATTTTCAAACTGATAGAATTTTCCTCTCAGCTTGCCTATCGGAAGCTTCATGCCGATAAGCGTTTGTGTAGATATGCGGCCCAGCGAAACTATAACCTTCGGAGAGATTATATCCGCCTGTTTTTTTATGAACGGAGAACAGGCGCTAATCTCGTCTTCTTCGGGGTCTCTGTTGAAAGGAGGCCTGCACTTCACGATATTGCCGATATAGACATCCTCTCTCTTAAATCCCATCTTCTCTATCAGTTTTGTAAGCAGCTGTCCTGCCTTGCCCACAAAAGGCCGCCCTTGAATGTCTTCGTCTTCGCCGGGCCCCTCGCCAATGAACATTATTTCCGCATCTATGCTGCCTTCACCAAAGACAATGTTCTTTCTCCCCTTTGAGAGCTTGCACCGATGGCAATCGCCGATTTCATCGCGAAGCGTTTGCAACACATCCTTCTTTTGCTGTGAATTGAGCGCAGATGCACGATGCACGATGCACGATGCATGACTTTTTTTATCCTGAGTCTTGCATCCTGTATCCTGTATCGTGTTAAGAGGGATTCTCTCAATCCCCATCGCCTGATAGAATTCAAGCACGCTCTTTATGTCTTCAGCTATATTTTTCATTTTTAAATTTTCAACTCTTAACTTAAAACTTTGAATTTTGAATTTTGAATTTTTACCGTTCTCCCCATTTAAGCTTTGTCCTCAATATCTGGAAGTAATCCCTCTCAAACGGGATGATAAGCCTTGTCTTGAATGGCGACCTCTTGATCTCCACAACGTCATCCTTCATGAGAGAAAATCCAACCTGACCGTCAAGCGTAAGGAACACATCCTCACTTGCAGATTTAAGTATTATTTCTATAAGCGCGTCATCAGGAAGCACAATGGGCCTGTTTGTCAGCGTATGCGGGCATATAGGCGTAAGGATAATGCAGTCAAGCGTCGGATAAAGCACAGGGCCGCCTGCTGACAATGAGTATGCTGTTGAACCTGTCGGAGTTGACACGATAAGCCCGTCCGCCTTAAAGATGGTTACATAGGCCTTGTTAATATATGTTTCAAGGTCAATAATCCTTGCAAGGGCGCCTTTATTTATAACCACATCATTCAGCACAGTATATTCAGTAATTTTTTCCCCATGCCTGTGTATGTGCGCGGTAAGCATCATCCTGTCTTCAATGGAATATTCGCCTGAGAGTGTCTTGTCCATTGCATTGCACACTTCCTCTTTCTGAACCTCTGTAATAAAACCAAGCCCTCCGAGATTTACTCCGAGAATAGGAATGCCTTTTTCGCAGACAAGGCGTGCAGCATTGAGCATTGTCCCGTCGCCGCCAAGA
Source organism: Nitrospirota bacterium (assembly GCA_016195565.1). Lineage (NCBI taxonomy): Bacteria > Pseudomonadati > Nitrospirota > Nitrospirota bacterium. The sequence goes on from JACPZK010000030.1 coordinate 6,753, forward strand.
ACGATTATCATATCAACAAGGGCAGGCATTTCAGAGCGCGGATAGCCCTTCATCTTAAGCAAAGCGGCTGTTTCCGAATCCAGAAAAACCTCAAGCCCTTTATTATTCAGCCACGGCAGAAAATCTTTTAAAATCTCTGCCGGTTCTGTCCTTCCTGCCTTAGATATGATTCCAATCTTTTTCATCTATTCCCTCAATCGTAATGTCCCTTGCTTCTGTATCTATAATAGCAAATTTTACCCTTATAAAATCATCCTGAATTTCTCCGAGGCGTTCAGCCCATTCAATAACGGTAATGCCGTCGCTGTAAATATAATCCCATATTCCTGTTTCATCAATATCAGCGTCTTTTTCAAGCCTGTAAAGGTCTATATGATAGAGCGGGATTTCGCTGTTATATTCCGCAATTATAGTAAAACTTGCGCTTGTAATATCCCTGTCTGAAAAGCCCAGCGCCTGCGCAATGCCTTTAACAAATACTGTCTTGCCTGCGCCAAGTTCGCCATAGAGGCAGACAACACTATGAGGCTTCAGCAAATTCCCGAGCCTGAAGCCTATCATCTGCGTCTCTTCCGAATTTCTGCTTAAAAACTTTATAGCCATATTATTTTTTTATTCATTTAAAGAATCCCTATAAACCCGCCTTGCCTTCCTGTAGTCCCCTTTGCAAACCTGTATGAATAAAACTTGTCAGGATGACAATATGTGCATTCTTCAGATACCCATATATTTTCTTTGGGAACGCCGGCAGATACCGCCTGATACTTATTTGCCGATGCAAGGTCAAGACAATAAAATCCCCCCATCCCCCCTTTACTAAAGGGGGGCAAAGGGGGATTATGATATTCGCCATTGCCTGTTGCCTTTTCAACTGATTCAAGGACCTCATACCCTACATGGTAACAACACCATCTTATGCTCGGGCCTATGGCTATCTTAATATCAATAGGGAAAGAACTGAACCTCTCCTGCATTGCTTCTATTGTCTTCTTAAGTATTGAAGCTGCCGTGCCCCTCCACCCTGCATGAACAACGCCGATTACATTTTTCTTCGCATCATACAGAAGCACAGGAACGCAGTCCGCAACCTGAACACCAAGCAAAACACCCTTATTGTTAGTTATAACGGCATCTGCAATTGTGGGACTCAAATCTGAATCCAGCACAAGCACTTTGTCTGTATGTTTCTGTATCGGCAGATAAATCTTTTGCTTATCAATGGATGCAGCTCCGGATATTTTTTCAGGGTCAGCGCCCGGAGATTTGCCTGTAAAAAAGGCTTTCACATGACTGCCGAATATATCGGGGAATATAAGCGTTTCCATTAGTTATATAGTACAGATATATTGATAAGCAGGGTTATTTTGAGTGACTTTCGGGATTTTTCGGTAACGGTTCTTAACGAAATGCAGCGGCCACATCCTCGACTGTCTGAGACCAAAGGTCGAGTTTCGAGGATGTAGTGGAATGAGTTTAGAACTGTCGAAAAATCTCGCAGGAAACGAAAGGCAGCCCTGCTTATCATAAATGGAATAAGCGGAAATACTATGTCTTGCCTGTTGAAGCATAGTTCATAAATCATTTCTTCAGAAGAGAAAACGCCTCTGGAATCGCATCTATAATATCGGATGCAATCAGCGAATGCTCTCCCTTGCTTTTCGCAGCGATGTCTCCGGCAAGCCCATGCATATAAACTCCAAGAATTGACGCCTCAAGCGGGTTTAAACCCTGCCCTAAAAACCCTGAAAGCATTCCCGTCAGAACATCCCCTGTTCCTGCGCTCGCCATACCCGAATTGCCTGTTGGGTTGATGCATACCCTGCCTTCCGGCTCAGCAATAACCGTCGGCACACCTTTAAGAACAAGATACGTTCCGGTTTCTTTTGAAAATTTCATTGCAGTATTTATCCTGTTTCCTTCAATTTCAATAGTTTGTTTTTCTAACCCCTTATCCCTAACCTCTGACCTCTGAATTAGTCTCGCCATCTCTCCTGCATGAGGCGTAAGAATTATCGGTGCCTTCGCTTTTTTGAGAATCTGTTTATTACCCTGAAGTGAATTTATAGCATCAGCATCGATAAGTGCAGGCGCTGTTGAATTCAATAAAAGTTCTCTGACAAGTTTTTTGGTGTCACCGGTAACAGAAATCCCCGGTCCTATTGCAAGAACATCAGCCTTTTCAGAAAGAAATTCCAGAATCTTTTCCAATGCCTTTGACGAAAGCGTCCCGTCTCCTTTGTCAGGCAAAGGCAGGGTCATCTCTTCTGTAACCCTTGATTGGAAAACATCCAGCAGTGATTCCGGAACTCCTACTGTCACAAGCCCTGCGCCCACCCTTAGACATGCCTTTGCGCACATGAATGCAGCGCCTGTCTTGCCTCTTGAGCCTGCAATAACAAACACATGGCCATAATCGCCTTTATACGAATATCTCTGCCTCTCAGGAATTAACAGGGACACATCTCTTTTTTCAAGAAGCTCTGCTTTAAGCTTTTCCGAGTGAATGAGTTCTTCAGGAAAACCGATATCTCCAATAAAAAGTCTTCCGGTATGATCAGCGCCCGGATAAAGCAGATGCCCTCTCTTTGGAAGGCCGAATGTTACAGTATAATCCGCCCTGACAGCCTCACCCATAATCTGACCGGTATCAGACGATATGCCTGATGGGATGTCAACAGAAATTACAGGAGAATCCGAGGCATTGATAAACGATATAATCTCAGCCGTCTTTCCTGAGATATTTTTGCTTAAACCGGTGCCGAAAATTGCATCTACAACCAAAGCGCTGTGAAGGTCTTTTTCTGTGATATAATCCCGAAACTCAATCGGCACACCTGACTTCTTCGCTATCTTGTATTGCGTCAGACAGTCCGGGCTAAGCTTGTTTTCCTTTGAAAGAAGAATGATTTTTACATTCCAGCCCCATTCATGAAGATTTCGCGCAGCAACAATGCCGTCTCCGCCGTTATTGCCTCCCCCCGAAAGGACAATCACCTTTCTCCTTTCATACAATTCCCTTATTTCCTCCGCAACAACAAGCCCTGCCCTCTCCATAAGGACAGTTCCTGAGATGCCATAACCCTTTATGGTCATCCTGTCAATCTCTCTCATCTCTTCTGCTGTAACAACTTTCATCTTCTTTCAATCCTGTAAACCGTTGTCGCCTCTGCCCAGTCTGCAGGCTCAAGCTGGTTAAGTCGTTTGACGAGGTCGCTTATCATGCCAGTTGATTTTGCATCGTAAACCTTGAATGCCCCTTCCTGAAAACCAAGCGGAATCAGTTCCTCTTTTTTATTCGTAACTATTATTTTAATCCTCTCCTCTGCAATTTTTCCTTTAAAGTCAGGAAGGAACATTGCCGTCAATCGTATACGGCTTCCGGGTGTAGGAAAAGTGTAGGCAATAGAGGCTTTAATAAAATTTTCCTGATTTACTGAATTTGGAAGCAGGAGCGTGACAGAGCCATCTGCTGCTACCGAAAAAATATACACGTAAGAATCCCTGTTTGTTTGAAAAAAAATCTTTACTTCATCTCCCTCTCTTAAAACTGCCTTTGAAAGCGAGAGTTTTACAGATATGCCTTCGCCTTTTTCAGGATACACAGGCTCAACAAGCGCTTTGAGTTTAATTCTGTAAAGGTTTCTGTCTTTTTCATCCCATCCCTCTTTTATAATCTCTGTCTTTTTAATCTTTCCTCTTACTGCTGCATAAATCAAATCCTCTGCAAGCTGGCTGTTAGAAACAAGGGTATGAGACCTAAGAAATACTCCTACTGCCTTTTCCACTGCCTTATTTTGAGCATCAATCTTTGCCCGTTCTTTAACTTCTTTCTGGGTTTCTATCTCTCCCATAATTGCCATACCTTCCGATTCAACCCATACAGGTTTTTCAGAGGCAAAAGACAGTGTGCCGATCAACATCATCATGACGACTACAATAAGCAACACCAATTTCGTCATTCCTGCGGAAGCAGGAATCCAGTCTCTTTTCTTAAAGAATATATCTGGATTCCGCATCAAGTGCGGAATGACAGAGAGCAAAATAACCGCAAATAATCTTCTCATTTAATTCCTTAAAAACACCTTCTTTTTCTCAGGCGCTATCAACTGCGGAGTCTGTTCATTGTTATACACCTTTATGGCTGTGCGTCCAACATGAGGTTTTAAATAATCAAACAGTTTTCCTATTTCTATTATGCCGTCTTTGATTCCCTTTAGCAGAAAATAGGTAAACAGTCCGTGCCCTTTCTCCTCATAAGTTGAACTTATCTGATCTCCTGATGAGGCGGACAGGACTATCATATTTTTTGAAAGCTTTATATCATGTTCAAGGTTCATTACCAATGGCCTTGCTCCTTTTGCAATAACAGATTTCCCCCCTGCTCCTGAAAAGCACGAATCCAGTGCAACGATTATCTCCTTTGCCTGAAGTTTGTTGAGTGATTCATAGAGTTTCTTCAAAGGATAACCTGTCTGTTCAATAAATGACGGGTCTCCGTCATAAGGCACAAGATAGGCATCTCCTGTTTTTGGGTTAGGCGCGCCGTGTCCTGAATAGTAGATAAAGACTGTGCCGTCTTTCTCTGCATTATTCGGCAGCCATTTTTCAAAGTATTTTTCAAAATCGCTCTTTGCAGCATGTTCATTTGTTAGTGTTACAACATTCTCTTCTGGATAGCCCATTACCTTTGTTAGATATTCTGTCATTGTCTTTGCATCAGCTACCGCATAATCTGCCTTCGGAAGCTTCTGGCGGTATTGCTCAATGCCGATGACTATAGCATAGGAGTTTTTGTTTTGTTTGGTTTTAATTGCAGGAAGTTCGTCAACATCGGATTTAATGGCAGGAAAAACTTCTTGAGAGGGTTTGGATGCTGCTATTGCAGGCTGACTTGCTATTTCCTGCTTTGGCTTGAATTTTTTAAGCGATGCAATGCCCTGCTTGCAAGAAGGAGCAAACTGAGGATACTGAACTGCATATGCTTCTAACCATGCAATGGCTTCATTTATATCACTGCCCTTATCTATTAAGAGCCTTGCATTCTTTGTTTTGCCAAACAATGCAGCATACATCAAAGCAGTCATGCCCCAGCTGTCTTTTGCATTAACATCAGCGCCTCTGTCTATAAGGGTCTTTACAATCTCTGTATGACCTTCATATGCCGCCCCCATCAAAGCAGTCACGCCATAGCTGTCTTTTGCATTAACATCAGCGCCTTTTTCAAGCAAATCCCTTACCTTAACAATATCCCCATTTTTCGCCGCATCATATAGCGGTTCGGCATCGGCATACCCTGTCATCGCCATACCTACAAGCAGGATAAAGATTACGCTGATTAATAAAACAACACCCCTCTTAAATTCTCCCCTTGGCAAGGGGAGACACAGAGGGGTAATCTCTTTTAAGCCTTTCATTTTCATAACCCTGCCTCCTGAAAAACTGACATAAAATTATTTATATATGTTCCCTCTGAAATCTACTACATCAACAAAGATTGATTTGGATTCGATACGTGGCTTGAGGATAATTCTGATTTTACCTTTGCGGATACGATAATAACCGGCCCACTCACCCTTCAACTTCTTAACATCTATATTGATATTTAAGCCTGTTATTTTAAGAATAAAGTTCTTAATTGATTCTCTAACAACGTCTTTTATTCCATGTTCTTCAATGAAATCATCGGCCCTTTTCGAATATTCTATATTCCAGTTCATACATTTATTGCTTCTGCATGCGCTGATTTCTTTTCTGGCTTTCCATAGTGGCTGATAATTTCGTGCATCTCCTTATCAGAAACCTCGGGGAAAAACATAAGCCGCAGTTTTGCTAATTCCTCTTCCAAGGCTTCTTTTACTGATTCTTTTATAATAGTTTTTAGCTCCTCATGTCTTACAGCTTGCATATTGAAACCTCCTTTCCAATCCTATTTTATAAACCTACAATCTCATGCATTTTAAGTCAAGGTAATTTTCACATTTCCCAAGCCAAAGACTATTCAATCTGATTTAAGGATAAGATTCATCCATGCCATATTAAATACATCTCCGTAATCTCTGAGAAAATCCTTCATCGTACCATTTGGATTTTCGTTCTTTGTGTATCTCCTGAACATCCTGTTCACATACTCAAGAACAGTCTTTTTATCTTCAGCCCTGAACGGATAAACGCTTCCGCTCATCACATGCCCCTTATCAAGAGACAGAAGCCGTGCAGCGAATATATCGCCTTTTTTCAGGCCTTTTGTTAATGCCTTTTCCTTCAGGGAAACCTCTACTCCCATAAGCAGGTCTTTAAGCAGAACTCTCTTATCCTTGGAAACTGAGACTGCTTCATAGAGGCTCAATAAGGAGCCTTTTATTTTATTCAGAAGCGTAAGTTCACCGTCTTTTAATCCCGCGGCATTCTTTCTGTATAGGTCAATAAATGTTTCTCCATTATTATTGGCTTTGTAATCAAATATAAGCCAGTCCTCAAAATTTACAAATCCTATGTAGAGGGCATTCCCGCTAAGGAATTCATCAGGATTTTTATCATCCCAGAAATATGCATATGCCTTGTCTATTGCATCGGCATGATTTGCCCTTACATAATTTATGATTGATTGAATAAGTTCTGTTTTGAGCGCCTCTTCTTTGGACATGCATTTCTCCTTATAATCTCAAAAAATATATAGGAAATATATCATGTTGCAGAAGAAAGTAGCAAGCAAACCACTGCTTGATTTCCAATTTCCATACCTGATAAGCTAAATGCATGCTAAAAGACTTTTTTCTCGGCCTTTCTCTGAATAAAAAGCTCATCCTGATGATGATATTCCTGAGCTTCATCCTTACGTCAATCCTTATGGTTTTGTATTCGCAATCCGAGAAGGCGCTGCATAAGGCATTTGAGGCGCAGATTGTTGAGCTTTCAAAGGCAATTCAGATAGGCGTTAAAGAGATAACAAGCCAGGGTTCTACGGATGAGGCAAGACTCCAGCAATACCTTCAGAGCCTGAATGTAAAAGATGTAAAAGAAATCTCTATAATCAGCAATGCCGATGAGATCATTGCAAGTTCAAACCCTACAAAGATTGGCAAACCTCTGAGTCAGAAAAGGAAGGAACTGATTATCAAGGCAGAACTCGGCGAATCCGTATCGCGCGAAGAGGGAAAGACATACAATGTAATAGTGCCTGTTATCGCGGGCGAAGAGCATTACGGATATATTCATCTGAGAATCAATACTGATGATTTTTCAAAAGCGCTGCGCATCAATATTATAAAAAGGATTATAAGCACTCTTATGGTCTTCGGGCTCGGCATCGGCTTAGCCATGCTCCTTTCATGGAGATACACAAAACCGATACACAATGTAGTCTCTGCCGCAAACAGGATTGCGGCAGGAGACCTTGAACAAACCCTTGTAACTGACAGCAAAGATGAGATAGGAGAGCTTACGCAGAGTTTTAATTTTATGGTTCAGAAGCTGCGCGAGCAGAGGCAGATGGAGGAAAAACTGCGCGAGGCAGAACACCTTTCAGGCATCGGCCAGCTTTCCAGAAGCATTGCCCACGAGATAAGGAACCCTCTGAATTTTATAAGCCTGAGCGTAGACTATATAAAAGAAAAGTTCTCTCCTGACGGCAACATTAACGCAGAAAAATTCCACTCTCTTATAGCAAACATCAAACAGGAAATTCAGCGGCTGAACAAACTCGTAGAGGAGTTTCTTGATTACGGGAAACCGCTTAAACTCAACCTCCAAAAAGCAGACATCGGCAAACTCCTTGAAGAGACAATAGAAATAATCTGGGCCAAAGCAGAGGCAGAAAAGATAAAGATAATAAAAGACTGCGATTTCCTTCCAGCACTTAACATAGACTCTGACCTTATAAAAACATGCGTCTTTAACGTCGTATTGAATGCATTTCAGGCAATGCCTGACGGAGGCGTATTGACTATAAAAACAGAGCCCGCGGAAGGAATGCTTTCAATCACTATCAGCGATACAGGGAAAGGGATTCCTGAAGATGAATTAGCAAAGGTCTTTGAACCATTCTATACTACAAAGAGGAACGGGCTTGGGCTCGGGCTTGCAATGACAAAAAGAGTTGTTGAGGAGCACGGAGGAAAAGTGAACATCCACAGCATTGCAGGAGACGGAAGCACAGTGGTTATAACCTTGCCAGTAATTAATAAAGCGAACAGAGGAGAATAAATGCCGGGCATACTTGTAGTTGATGATGAGCCTCTCCAGAGAGACATCCTGAAAACAATACTTGAAGACTGCGGTTATGAAATTCGTACAGCGTCTTCCGGGGAAGATGCCGTAAAGATTTCAAGGGAATTCAACCCTGATTTAATCCTCACTGACCTAAAGCTTGGCGGTATGGACGGGGTAGAGCTTCTTGGAGAAGTGCGAAAAGATGATATCTCGCCTGCCGTGATTATTATGACCGCCTACGGGACCGTTTCATCAGCAGTTGAGGCTATGAAGAAAGGCGCTTTTGACTACCTGACCAAGCCGCTTGATAAAGACATAGTCCTGCTTACAGTTAAAAGGGCGCTTGAAAGGACTGAACTGCTTAAAGAAAATCAGCAGCTTCATAAGGCTTTATTTGACAAGTTCAAAATAGAAGGCATCATAGGCCATTCGAAAAAAATGACAGAGGCAGTGGAGATTATGAAAAAAGTATCTTCAAGCACCGCCACTGTGCTTATACTCGGCGAGAGCGGAACAGGCAAGGAGCTTGCCGCAAAGGCAATTCATTACAACAGCCCGCGGCGCACAAAACCATTCACTGCAATCAACTGCGCCGCAATCCCTGAAACCCTGCTTGAGAGCGAATTGTTCGGCTATGAAGCAGGAGCATTTACAGGCGCTGCATCAAGGCGGACAGGACTTTTTGAGGCAACAACAGGCGGCACACTTTTTCTTGATGAGGTCGGAGATCTGCCGCAGATAACCCAGTCAAAAATACTGCGCGTTCTTCAGGAAAAAGAAGTAAGGCGTCTTGGCGGAAGGGATGCGATAAAAGTAGACGTCAGAATCATTACCGCAACAAATAAGGATATAGAAAAAGAAATGCAAAAAGGCGGCTTCAGGGAAGACCTCTACTACAGGCTTAAAGTAGTGACCATTGAGCTTCCGCCTTTGCGTGAAAGAAAGGAAGATATTCCTGCATTAACAGATTTTTTTATCAGGAAATACAATCAGGAATTCGGCAAGAGAATCAAAGGCTCGGAAAACAGCGCGATGAAAGCCCTTGCAGAATACCACTGGCCCGGCAATATAAGACAGCTTGAATCCGTAATAGAAAAGGCTGTTCTAATGTGCGACTCTAACGCGATAACGCTCAAGGATATAAAGAACGAACTAAAATTGTCCCATCCATACGGCATTCTAAGCATTGAGGTCCCGGATGAAGGGATAAACTTTGAGGAACTTGAAAATGAACTTCTGAAAAAAGCCATGGCTAAGGCCAATAATGTTGCCGCAAAGGCAGCAAGGCTGCTCGGTATGAGCTATAAAACCTTCTGGTACAGGTGGGAAAAGCTCGAGAGCAATACCTCCCCAAAAAAGGATAACATTTCTTAATAGAGGATATTCCCCCTTAAAAATCCTGCGGTTCTAAGGCGCTTTTGCTTGGCATAGTTATTGCTTTTGATTATCTTCAGTATATCTCAATTGAAGGGAGGTGAATCCATGAAGAAGATAATAGCTCTTATCGTTGCAGTACTCTTTGTATTTGCAGTTGCTTCAGTCTCTATCGCAGCAGAGGAGAAGAAGGCTGCTCCTGCTCCTGCTGAGAAGAAGGCTGAACCGGCAAAGAAGGAGGAGAAAAAGGCTGCAGTAAAGGTTATGTCAGTAAGCGGCGAAGTTGCAGCAGTTGATGCAGCAGCAAAGACCATTACTGTAAAAGGTAAAAAGGGTGATGTTGTCATAACAGTTGACGCCAAGACACTTGCAGATGTAAAGGCTGGCGACAAAGTCAAAGCAACATACACATCAGCAGACGGCAAGAACACTGCAAAGACAGTAAAGAAAGCCGCAGCAGCAAAGAAAAAGGCTGAAAAGAAGGCAGAGCCTATGAAAGCTGAACCAGCAAAACCGGCAGAAAGTAAGAAATAATATTATTTCTTAAAAATAGGACACTGAAAATTCAGTGTCCTATTTTTTTATCCTCGTTCTTACCTTGCTGAGGGTATCTTCAAGATGGGATTGATAGAAGTCTTCTAATTTTTTCAGGATTTCAGGATATTTCTCAAATATCTCTTCGAGAATAAGCCTGTTAAATTCCATTACTCTAAGCTCATCATCAGCAATAACAGAAGCAGTTCTCGGCCTTCCTGTCAGAAACGCCACCTCGCCAAACACATCACCAACAGACAAGGTTGCAAGCTCTATTTCATTGCCGAGTATATGAGCGACAACCTTTGCCTTGCCTGATATTATGACGAATACGGAATCACCGAAGTCCCCTTCTTCAACAACCTTCTGCCCCGGTAAAAATGACTGTGTTTTAAGCCTCTCTGTTATCTGTTTTATTTCATCTTCAGGAAGGGATGACAAAAACGGAATATGCAAGGCAGGCTCTTCTACTTCTGCTTCAGGCTGAATATTAATATTTCCCTCAGCCTTCACTTCAATATCAGGCAGTGGCATGGAAGGCTCTTCAGCAGGTTTTATTTTTGCGCCTTCAATCTCCATCATCAGCTCTTTGGCGCTCCTGATTGCCTCAGCATTATTCGGGTCAAGCCTGAGTATCACTTTAAAAACAGCAAGCGCTTTCTGCGTGTAGCCGTCTTTCATTAAAAACCAAGCGGACTGCTGATAGGCTGACACAGCGCGGCTGATATCTCCTTTTTTCTGAAAGACGTCTCCAATCTTCAGATGCACCTGCGGATTTTTTGGCTCAGCTTTCAGGATAGCGTTAAGCGAATCCACAGCCTTTTGCCAGTTCTTGTTCTTTACAGCATCAAAATATAATTCCCATTGCTTGCTTTCCATATATCCGCCTTTTCGTAATTTTAATTGTTTGCGCGTTTCATGTCAATTTTACTTCATAACTTTTATTGTATATAATAAACAGGAAAAAATAATCGGGAAGGAGTTTTTGAATTCATGATATCAGTTCAGTTGTCAGACAGAGTGAAACACCTCCCGCCGTATCTCTTTGCGGCAATAGATAAAATGAAGCAGGACGCCCTTGCAAAAGGCATGGACCTTATAGACCTGAGCATCGGCGACCCAGACATTCCGACTCCAAAGCACATAGTTGATGCTATGAAAAAGGCGGTGGAGAATTCCGCTCATCACCGCTATCCTTCTTATGAAGGAATGCTTTCTTACAGGGAAGCGGTTGCAGGGTGGTATAAAAAAAGATTCAATGTCTCATTAGATCCAAAGACAGAGGTATTATCCCTTATCGGCTCAAAGGAAGGCATAGGACACATTCCTCTTGCGTTCATAAATCCCGGCGATGTTGTTCTGGTTCCGTCTCCGGGCTATCCTGTCTATCCTGTGGGAACATTGTTTGCAGCAGGTGAAAGTTACATCATGCCATTAAAAGAAGAAAACGGATTTCTCCCTGATTTCAAAATAATTCCCGAGGGCGTATTTAAAAAAGCAAAGCTCATGTTTCTGAACTATCCCAACAATCCAACGTCTGCAACAGCAGACGCGGGATTTTACAAAGAGGCAATAAGACTTGCGAAGAAATACAACATCATAATATGCCACGATGCGGCGTATTCAGAGGTTTATTACGACAATGAAAAACCGATAAGCTTTCTTGAGATAGAAGGCGCAAAGGATGTCGGCATAGAGTTTCATTCGCTCTCAAAGACATATAATATGACAGGCTGGAGAATCGGTTTTGCTGCCGGCAATAAAGATGTTATTGCAGGACTCGGAAAGATAAAGTCAAACCTTGACTCGGGTGTGTTTCAGGCAATTCAGGAGGCAGCAATTGCCGCATTTAATACTGATGATTCCATACTCTCAGGCATCAGAAAAACATATCAGGACAGAAGAGACGCTCTTTACAATGGGTTAAAGAGCCTTGGCTTCCATCTGATAAAACCAAAGGCGACATTCTATCTCTGGGCGAAAGTGCCTTCAGGATTTGATTCTTCAGGTTTTGTTGCTCATCTTCTTAATAAGGCAGGAGTGCTCATAACACCCGGAAATGGTTTTGGAGCGCCGGGAGAAGGATATGTCAGGTTTGCGCTCACAGTGCCCGTGGAGAAGATAAAAGAAACAGTTGAGAGGATTAAGAAGGTGTTGTAGATGGCAGAAGGGAATAATCTTCTCGCTCATTCCATTTATGATAAGCAGGGCTGCCTTTCGTTTCCTGCGAGATTTTTCGACAGTTCTAAACTCATTCCGCTACATCCTCGAAACTCGACCTTTGACCTCAGACAGTCGAGGATGTGGCCGCTGCATTTCGTTAAGAACCATTACCTAAAAATCCCGAAAGTCACTCAAAACAGCCCTGCTTATCAATACTTCAGAGTGTTTTGAGGTGAATATGGAATATCGGCAAAAAAAAACGCTCGAATGCCATATCCTTCTCTATTCTATCTAAATGTATATCGTATACATCAGCATAGGTTCAAATCTCGGAGACAGGAAAGAGAACTGCCGACAAGCAATAAAGCTGATTGAGAAAAACGGGATTGCTGTTAGGAAACAATCGCGCATGTGTGAGACAGAACCGTGGGGAGTCAATGACCAGCCGAAGTTTATTAATATGGCAATTGAGGTTGAGACAGATAAAAAGCCTGAAGAGCTTCTCGTGATTCTGAAAGAGATAGAGAAAGAGATTGGCAGAACAGAGACAACCAAATGGGGACCCCGCGTAATTGATTTAGATATTCTTTTTTACGATGATTTAATCCTTAAAACTCCAGACCTTGAAATCCCCCACCCTCTCCTTCAGGAAAGAGATTTTGTCCTGAAACCCCTTTCCGAAATTGCACCGGACAAAAGACATCCTGTGACAGGGAAGACCGTAAGAGCGATGCTTGCAAACCTTAAAGCATAATTTTCTTGACTCAACTCTCTGAATTCTCATAAAATTCTCTTAAAAGATGCATCTCGTATAAAATATAATGAAAACATTACAGAAAATTCGGCAAAAGGTTATAGAAAAGGACTACTACCTTTCCGATCATGCAGAAGAAGAAATGCTGGATGACGAGCTGGAAAGAATAGATATTGAAAATGCTATACTTAAAGGAATAATAGGAAAGAAACTAACCGAAGACATGCGTGGAACGAGATATAGAATTGAAGGCCCTGCAAGAGATGGTAGAATTATTCATGTGGTATGCAGGTTTAAAGAGCATGGCAATCTGATTCTTATAACGGCCTACGCTTTATAGGAGGAAATTATGATTTGTGAATTTTGCGGAGGACAAACAGCAAAAAAGAAAGTTAAAAGGCAGCATTGGCTTCATCGGCGGTTGTATATAATTGAAAATGTTGAGGCCGAAGTCTGCTCTGAATGCGGTGAAAGATATTTTCACGCAAAAGTACTTGAGGGAATAGACGGTATTCTTGAAGCCGCACATACTGTTAAGGAAAAGTTGGAAGTAGAAGTTGTTAGTTTATAAGCAGGGGCTGAAAGGAAGAGTATGAAATCTCTTAAAACCGCTTTCAGAAATTGCTCCTGACAAAAAACATCCTGTGACTGGGAAGACAGTGAAGGAGATGATTGAAAACCTTAAAGCATTATTTTCTTGACTCATTCCTCCCAATTCCCCTAAAATCCTCTTAAAAAGTGTATATAGATATAGAAAACCATGTTAGGTTTACAAAATTATCAATAATTGCAATAATAAAGTCATAAATCTTTGAGGAGGTTGTAAAATGCCTACAGATACAAAGCAGATATTAAAAGAGGCATTGGAATTGCCGGTAATGGAAAGGGCAAGTCTTGCAGACCATCTTTTGTCCAGCTTAGATCAGCCTGATGAACACATAGACTCTCTCTGGCGCAAAGAAGCTGAAGATAGAGTTAATGCCTACCAGTCCGGTAAAATCAGGGCTCTCTCACTTAAAGAAGTTCTATCAAAATACGGGAAATAGTGGAAATAAGATTTCTTGAGATAGCGCAAATAGAACTTGACGAAACTATTGAATATTACAATTCTGAATCTCCCGGGCTGGGAGATTCTTTTTTGGTGGAAACGCTAAATACTATTGAGCGAATCAGGCTTTTTTCAAAGGCTTGGCATCCCTTCAGCAGCACTACCCGCAGATGTCAATTGCGTCGCTTCCCTTACGGAATTATCTATCAGATACTGAATACGGAAATTCTTATTGTTGCAGTTGCCAATTTGCATAGAAACCCGGACTATTGGCAAGACAGGATAAAAGAATCAACCTAACAAAACATTTGTGCGAGATTGCTCCTTATAAAAAACATCCTGTGACAGGAAAGACTGTGAAGGAGATGCTTGAAAACATTAAAGCATAATTCTCTTGACTCAACTCCCCGAATTCCCCTAAAATCATTCAAAATGTGCATGTAGACATAAAAATAATGTTAGGCAGATAATAAAGGAGAATTATAGATGACATATCTCGTTTGGTTTTTTTTCATCGGTGCAGCAATCTTAGAGGTTGGCGGTGATGCGGTTATTCGTAAGGGACTACGCGGAAGCAACCTAATTATCATAATGATAGGATGCGCCATGTTGGGTTGTTATGGAATAGCTGTCAACATGGTGAAATGGGATTTTTCAAAATTGCTCGGAGTCTATGTCGCAATCTTTGCGCTGATAAGCATATTGTTTGGGCGATTCCTGTTTAAAGAAAATATACCAAATACGACTTGGGTTGGATTGATAGTTATAATTTGTGGAGCAATGATAATCCAGTTTGGAAATAAAATATAGTCACATACCAGTAGAGGAAACTTTAAAATTGCTTAAGAATGCATAACAAATTCATCCAGCCGACAGGGAATAACGCTTTTTTGTTATCCGTCCCAAGGTTTGTGGCCCGGTGGCTGATGACGGCGTTACGAAAGGAGAGACTACAATGAAGATATTTCGCTTTGGTTTATTATTTCTGCTGCTTGCCTGTATCACCATTAGTGCTGAGGCTCAAACAAATTCATACCGCCATCCTGCAACCGGACTGATAGTCCCTGACAGCGTGGAAGGGATTGTGAGAGGCGATGTGAAAGATTTTGAGGGGACAAATCCCGGACTGGGCGTAAGCGTGGCGTATGACAGGCCCGGCATTACAACAACAGTATACATATACACCTTTGGTTTCAAATCCATTCCCAGTGACCTCTTATCCCCTACTCTCAAAAATCACTTTGCCCAAGTCATACAGGATATATACGAAGTGGAAAAACGCGGATATTACAAGTTTGTAAAAAAGACTGCGGAGGGAATTACCTTTCTTAGAACAGACAAAACAGGCCCGCAGGCATTATCCGCATCTTTCAGCTATGTCCAGAATGGAGTAGAACGCTTGTCAAAGGTCTATCTGCTGGGACACAAACAGCATTTTGTGAAGATACGATTCACATATGACAAATCAGTGCAGGCTCAGGTAGAAGAAAAACTGACTGCATTTCTTAATGCGATGGCTGATATGATTGAGGGGAACTTGTAGCTACGCCTTTTTTACAAAATCTCCGTAACCCTTCAGTACCTTCAAGCCGAGTTCCTGACTTTTTTCAGGGTGAAACTGCATAGCAAAAACATTATCCTTCCAGACCATTGATGTAAAGTTTATTCCGTAGTCTGTCGTAGCTGCGATTATGCCTTCATCTTCCGGCGCAACATAGAAGGAGTGCACAAAATAAAAATATGACTCGCCCCCTATCCCGTTAAATATCGGCGGCTTCTTTTTTATGTTCAGGGTATTCCATCCCATGTGCGGGACTTTTAAATCCATTTTGGGGAACCTCACGACCTTGCCTTTAAAAACATTCAGTCCTTTGCATACTCCAAATTCCTCTGACTCTGTAAACAAAACCTGAAGACCGAGGCAGATGCCGAGATACGGCTTGCCTTTCTGAATTGATTTTATAATAGCATCTGTCAGTTTCATGTCAGTGAGGTTTTTTATGCAGTCCATGAATGCTCCAACACCCGGAAGGACTACGGCATCGGCATTATCAATTGAAGCAGCATCGGTGACAATGCGCGCATCCACGCCGACTTTGAGGAAGCCTTTCTCAACGCTCCTTAAATTACCCATTCCATAATCAACAATTGCAATCATGAATTAAATTACTTTTAAATGATGGTGTTTGTCAAATAAGAAAACTAAAAGAGCGATAGACAGAATCAAAAAATTAATTCTTCCGGGCACCATGGGAGAAACACACAAGGTCATAATGCAGTATAAAGGCAGCGGGAACCCTGCATTAAGAGGATTTACAATAAAAAACCGGCTCATTTCCCTTCGATTGCCTTGAGTATTCCATTGAACAAGGCTGCAGGTGTTGGAGGGCAGCCCGATATATAGGCATCAACCGGGATAACCTTATCAATGCCGCCGAGCGAAGCATAGGTCTCGCCGAAGATGCCGCCGTTACAGCCGCAGTCTCCGACAGCAACCACAAGTTTCGGCGTCGGAGTAGCATCGTAAGTTCTTCTGAGCGCAACCTCCATGTTTCTCGATACAGGCCCTGTGACAAGGAGCATGTCCGCAAATCTCGGAGATGCGGTGAAATGGATACCGTAACGCTCGCAGTTATATATGGAATTGTTCAGTGCATGTATCTCAAGTTCGCACCCGTTGCATGAGCCTGCGTCCACATGTCTTATAGCAAGGCTTCCACTAAAACGCCTTTTAACAACTTCTTCAAGCCTGTCACCAACTACTTTGATGTGAGCTTCCTCTTGTCCCAAAACATCTTCGGTGACAATGCCCGTGCTGAATATCTGGCGAAGGATTCTTATCATAGGTCATGCCCCGAATATGACTGATTAAAGCTTTTATTGCAGAGAGGAAAGTCAGGGACGATATTCCCCGGGATAGATTGTTCAAGCCCTAACCAGTTGACGCTGGAGGGGTCTCTGACCATACAGCGGTTTATCTCTCCGGCCGGTCCCGATTGAAGCCAATAAATTATCTCGCCGCGCCAGCCTTCGACCGCTGCAAATCCCGCCTTTTCAGACGAAGGAGGCTCAATGGTTCCGTTGATATTTCCGTCAGGAAGGTTGTCAAGAAGCCAGCGTATAATTCTGATAGACTCACGCACCTCATGAATGCGAACCCATGTTCTGGCATGCACGTCTCCCGTAACAAGAACCGGCACATCCAGCTCGATGCGGTCATACTGATCATAGGGAGGAAAAGGGTTAAATATGCGGCAGTCAAGATTCATGCCGCTCGCCCGCGCTACTATCCCCACGGCGCAGAGTTCTCTTGCCTTCTCAGGTAAAAGCACACCCGTATCCCTCACCCTGTCTTCAAGTGAAGGATTTTCATCATAGATTGTGACAAGTTTTTCAAATTCCTTCTCAAAACATTTTAATTCGCTCAATATCTTTTCTTTGCCTTTTACATCAATGTCAACAGCAACACCGCCCGGGATAATTCTGTCCATTATAAACCTGTGGCCGAAAAGTTCGCTGTTAGTGCGGAGAATCCCCTCTTTTAACCGCATAAGCTGATAGAACATAAAGGCGAATGCAGCGTCATTGCAGATAGCGCCGATATCTCCCAGATGGTTTGCAATGCGCTCACGCTCGAGAAAAAGCGCCCTAAGCCAGCAAGCCCTTTCCGGGGGAACAAAGCCGGACATGGACTCTAACGCCATGCAATATGCAAGGCTGTGGGCAACAGTGGTGTCTCCTGACACTCTTCCCGCAAGCCTGAAGCCATCCTCCCATCTCATTGACTCAAACTGTTTCTCAATGCCCTTATGCACATAACCAAGCCGTTCTTCGAGGTTGATAATCTGCTCGCCAACTGCCTGAAAACGAAAATGCCCCGGCTCAATAATGCCTGCATGAACAGGCCCAACAGGTATTTCATAAACCCCTTCTCCTTCCGCCCGTGCCCATCTGTATTCGCCTTCTACCCTCGGCATGGGTTTTGAAGCATCAAAGGACTTTCTCAAAGGGTATGCGTCTTGAGGCCAGTCCTCAAACTTTATCCAGGGTCTTAAATCAGGATGACCTTCAGGAATAACACCCATGAGGCTGTTCATCTGCCGCTCAAATCTATAGGCAGGCAGGTATTTTTTGGTAAGAGTTGGAAATGCCGGATCATCCATTGTTGTTACAGTCTTGACAATCAGATATTCTGAGCCCCATCTGTAACAGGCGAATATGCCGAACCACGGCGTCTCTTCCGTAGCCCATTCAGCGGCAAGCAGCGCATATGACTTTTTCATCGCCTTTGCAGCCTCGGCAAACTTCTCCTTCGGCACAGTACAAAATACCACAGACGCGGGATACTGGTAATTTTCCCTGAATCTTACATCCTCTCCAAGGGCTGAGATTATAGCGTCCTTTAATAAACTCATTTCAGTATCTGCACCGCCTTATGAAACCATTGATTAAGAAAACCGGGCATATACAGCCCTACTGCCAGAACAATTGCCATATGCAGAAGCATAGGCAGATGCGCTACTTTCATGGATTTCTGATATGGAGGAATCTCCCCCGCAACCATCGGCTGTACTTTTCTGAATACGGCGGCAAATGCAACAGCAAGCCCCAGAAGAAGAAACGGCGTCATAAGAGGCGCATCTTTTATAGTAGCGGTCAGGATAAGGAATTCGCTTGTGAATATCCCGAAAGGAGGCATACCGACAATAGCCATTGCCCCGAACATCATGCCCCAGCCGACAAGCGGTTTGCCCCTGATAAGCCCCTTTATTTTATCCATATCCTGAGTCCGGTGCATCTGAGATGCATGGCCGACTGTAAAGAATATGGAAGACTTTGCGAGGCTGTGAACAAGCATGTGCAAGAGCGCGCCGTAGGTTGCGATAGGGCCGCCCAATCCGAAAGCAAATGTGGCTATGCCCATATGTTCTATTGAGGAATAAGAAAACATCCGTTTGATGTCTTTTTGCCTGAGCAATGAGAAGGCTGCCACAAGTATGGAAATTATCCCGAAACCCATCATAATATTGCCTGCGTAATGCGTATGAGTTGAGCCGTCCACAATAGCCTTGCATCTTACAAGGGCATACAGGGCGATATTCAACAGTAAGCCTGAAAGCACTGCAGAAATTGGAGTCGGCCCTTCGCTATGCGCGTCAGGAAGCCAGTTGTGCAGCGGAACAAGCCCTACCTTTGTCCCGTATCCGACCATGAGAAACACAAAGGCAAGAGATAATATTGTAGGCTCCAGCTTGCCGCTTGACTGGATAAGATTTGTCCAGAGGAGCGCCTCCCCTCCTTCTCCGAGCACCTTTTCAGCGGCGAAATATAAAAGAACAGTTCCAAAGAGAGCCTGCGCTATGCCCACGCCGCAGAGGATAAAATATTTCCATGCAGCCTCAATAGCTGTCGGCGTCCGGTACAGCGATACCAGCAAGACAGTTGATAATGTGGCAAGTTCCATAGCTATCCACAATACACCTATATTATTGGTAAGAAGACAGAGAAACATTGCAAATATAAAGAGCTGAAACATGGCATGGTAAAAACGCATTCCCCAGTGTCCGACCCTTCCGTGCTCACGTTCACGCCTCATGTAGCGCCTGCTGAATATGGCTGTCGTCATCGAGACAAAGGATGTAAGCACAGCAAGATAAACATTAAATGCGTCAACAAAGAAAAACTTATTTCCGGCAAGCATGGGGCCGTTGTTATAGACATCCAGCGCAAGGGCAATCCCGGCAAGGAAGGTCGCGGCAGAACCCGCTATGTTTATCTCAGGGGCATATTTCCTGTCTCCTACAAAAGCAAGAACAACAGCGGCAAAAAGCGGAACAACCAAAAGAATAAGCAGCGGCATATCACTCCCCTTCCTTCAGCCTTGCCATCTGTTCCACATCCAAGCTGTCAAAGGTAGTATTTATATGGAAGAAGAATATGCCGAATATAAACGCTGCAATCAATATGTCAATTGCCACGCCCAATTCAACCACGAGGGGCATGCCATAGGTTGCGCTCGTTGCGGCAAAGAACAGGCCGTTTTCCATAGCCAGGAAGCCGATAATCTGCGTGACTGCGTGCCTCCTTGTAATCATCATCAAAAGCCCGATCATAACTGTTGCAAGGGCAATAGCAAGTATGGAGCGCGTGACTAACGTTGACATCTCACGCACCGGAGCAGTCAGGCTGTATGAGAATATTACAAGGGCAATACCGATGAGCATTGTGAGGGGCACATTTACCACGGTCTCTATCTCCTTGCGAATCTTCAGCTTATGTATCAGCGCATTCAGGATGTAGGGAAGCAGTATCACTTTCAGTGTGAGGGTTAATACGGATGATATGTAAAGGTGGGGCCTGCCCGCAGCATAGCCGACAATCGCTGTGCTGACCGAAAGGAAAAGCCCCTGCCACGCAAATAAATGAATGAGCCCGTAAATCCTTCTCTGAACAAGCATACCGAATGCCGTCAGAAGCACCATCGCCGCAAGAAAATTTATTATCTGCGCTACAGTCTGAATATCCATATCACTCCAATATAAAATGAGATAACATTCCGAGCGTTGCCAGCAGGAACGCCGCCCCTAAAAATTCCGTCACACGGAAAAGCCTCATCTTTGCAAGCCCGGTCTCTATGAGCACGAGCACAACTCCTGCAAAAGCAAATTTTATTATCAGATAAATCAATGCGACAGGTATTGCCGCCATATTCCCGGCTGCGGCAATTCCCCACGGGAAAAACGCCGCCGCACCCAATGACATAAAGAGGAAAAGTTTCATCATGCCAGCCCATTCAATAAGGGCCAGGTGCCTGCCTGAATATTCGAGTATCATTGCCTCATGAATCATTGTAAGTTCAAGATGAGTTGCCGGGTTGTCAACAGGAATCCTTCCTGTCTCTGCGATTGCGATCATAACAAAGGCAAGAAAGGCAAAAGCAAGAGACGGCCTCAGCGCCATATGAATATCGCTTTGCAAAATGGCCTGTGCAATGTGAGAAAGGGATGTGGACTTGCTCGCCAGAGACATTGTAAATACAGCCATGAGCATTGCAGGCTCTGCAAGCGAGGCAATCATCATCTCACGGCTTGAGCCCATTCCGCCGAAAGCAGTGCCGACGTCCATTCCGGCCAGCGCTGTAAAAAAGCGGGCAATGGCAAAAAGAGCAACGAGCGCAATAACATCCGCCGTGGCGGAAAGGGGCAGGTCCACCGACAGTATCGGGATAATCCCTCCGGCAAGAAGGGTGGCCCCGAAAACGAGATACGGTGTAAAACGGAATATCCACGAGGCATTTTCCGCCAGCGCCACGTCCTTTGAAAAAAGCTTTGCGATATCCCTGCAGGGTTGCAGCATGCTCGGAGAAGTCCTTCCCTGTGACCAGCACTTCACCATCTTTACCCAGCCGGCAAAAATAGGCGCCGCTGCAAGAAGCAGCAAAAGCTGCATTATCTCTATGAGTAACGGCGAAAAGTTCATTTCACAAACACCAGAAGCACAATAATCGTTATAAACGAATAAATCAGATATGTCTGAATCCTGCCTTGCTGAAGCATCCCCACCTTACGGGATAACCAGAAACTCACCCCGGCAATTGGTTTGTAAAGCCATCCCCAGAGACGGTCACGTATCTTGAGATAGTAATTGAGCCTCTTCGGGAATGCGCTGTGGGCGGACTGCGGACTCAAATCTACCTGTTCTTTTATATTGAAAAGATAGCCGAATATTCTCCTTATCGGCATGGAAAAAGATGTGGCATTATACTGCATCCTCTCAGTTAACTTTTCAAACCCGCAGTCCCATGCAGGGCCCCTGCGGATAGCTCCGGGTTTCACATGGAGCATGATGTACGCCGCAGCTACAACTGCGAGAATTCCTAAAAACACAATAATTCCGGAATATGAGGCGCGCTCAGGAGCCACAGGCGTAAGCCAAAGCCAGCCATATGTACCAGCTGAGGCGCTTATCGTAGATCCTACTAACTGCACCGGGATTGTGTCCATCCATCCGATAAACAGAGTCGGCAGGATTCCGAGGAGCAAGCAGGTGGCAGCAGCCAGCATCATCCCAATCCTCATAGGCCAGTTTACCTCTTGAATTTTGGGTTTATGTTGTCCGCGCCAGCGGCCTAAAAATGTTACTCCAAAAGCCTTTACAAAGCATGCCGCAGCAAGCGCGCCTGTAAGGGCAAGGATAGCAGCCCCCACCGGCATAAGCAGTTTTAATATAGGAGCGGGAAGAGACGGAGAGAGGAGAAATGCCTGAAAGGTAAGCCACTCGGATACAAACCCGTTAAACGGCGGCAAAGCTGATATGGATACGCATCCTATAAGAAAAAACACTGCGGTCCACGGCATTTTATGAATAAGTCCGCCCATCTCTTCCATATTTCTTTCATGAGTAGCATGAAGCACAGCCCCTGCGCCCATGAAGAGCAGGCCCTTGAACATCGCGTGATTTAATGTATGGTATATTGCTGCGGTCATAGCCAGTGCGGCTATAAGCGGCATGTTGAAGGAAGTAAAGACCATGCTGAGTCCTATTCCTATGAGGATGATTCCGATGTTTTCCACTGAGCAATAAGCGAGGAGTCTTTTCAAATCATGCTGCATAAGCGCGTAGAGAACGCCCATCACTGCTGAAATAAGTCCGAATACCAGCACAACAGCGCCCCACCACCATGGGAATACCTTGATGAGGTCAAAGGTAACCCTGAGGATGCCGTAAATGGCGGTCTTGAGCATTACACCGCTCATCAGGGCAGAGACATTGGACGGGGCTACAGGATGCGCTTCCGGCAGCCATACATGGAAAGGGATTACACCGGCCTTTGCCGAAAAGCCGAAGAATGCGAGAAAAAATGCGGCGGTTGCCAATTCAACAGGAAACTTTGACGCGCGCATAGCGTCAAAAGTGTATCCGCTGAAGTCCCTGAACCCTGTGGCAAGCCCTGCCATCACGCCGAATGACAGCAGAATAGCCACAGCTCCGATATGAGCAATGACCAGATAAAGAAAAGCGGCCCGTTTGTTTTCTGCCTTTTCATCCTCATACATTACGAGAAAATATGATGCAGCAGCCATCAATTCCCATGCTATAAGAAAGAACAATGCATCATCGGCAAGCACCACCATAAACATGCCTGCTATAAAAAGAGAATAAAAAATAATAAGCCGCACTACAGGCCTCTGTCCTATAAACCCTTTTACATAGCCTATAGAATAAACAGACACATAGAATGACAGCAGCCCTATGGTTGTGAGGAAAAAGCCTGAAAGCGGATCAAGCCTAAGGTGAAACGGCAGGTCTGGCAGGCCAAGAGCGAGAATTGCCCTGTCGGTTGTTCCGTCTCCCACGGCCCATATCCCTGCCGCAACCGCAAGCAGAGAAGCTGCTGCTGCAAGGGAAAAGCAGACATTGGCCATAACTCTCTCATTTTTTCTGAAAAAGGGAACAAGAAAAACCTGAAGCAAAAATAACAGAACAGATAAAGACGCAAGCTCAAGAGGGTTGAAAATCACTTTCTCCCTCCGAACATCTCAGTCTCTTTTCTGGAAATTAAAGAATAGAATTCAGCAGGCAAGGTAAACTGTCTTTTCTGATACATTAAAAAGCTCTGCCATATCTTTAACACTTAGGTTTATTTTTGTCTATCTTGTCCGAGATTAGATAAACGTGAGATTATATTAAAAACAAAGAACTTCCTTTGTCAAGGAAACAGCAAAAAAAGAAACCATAGAGGATTCAATCAGACAAGAACAGCTTTTCCTGTTAACTCTGCCATCAGATCCTTGACTGACAAAATCCTGTCAACCCTGCGAGCATTTGTGCCCACAGTATAAAGAGACTCTTCTTTATCCGGATTGTAGCCGGCAGAACTCAGCAGACCGTTGCATATGCAGAAATGATGCTCGTTGCTCTCTTTTGCAGGGCAGAGACTGAATTTGCCTTCTTTGTCCTTAAGCAGAACATAGCCTTTGTCGCATTTTGGCTTTCTCAGTTTCTGCAGGGTAGAGACATACATGGGCGATTGCTTTATGACCCTGAAAGGCATACCGCATGGAGAACCCGGATCGTATGCAACAATAATATCGTTCTCCCCCGCATTAAGAACAGCCTGTTTATATTCTACAGTGGCGCTGCTCTCCTCAGTAGCAAGGAACCGGGTTCCCATTTGCACACCATCAGCGCCCATTTTCAGGAATCTGATAATGTCGTCATAAGTATAAATACCTCCTGCGACAATGACAGGAAAACCTCCGTATTTGTTAGCCATATCTTTTACAGGCGGCAGCAGGCTTTCAAGCCTGTTTTCATTGCTGTCAATCTCGTCCATCTTAAAGCCGAGATGCCCTCCTGCAAGTGGCCCCTCCAAAACAACGGCGTCAGGCCTGTACCCGTTCTTCTCCCATTTCTTGCAGATGATATCGAGTGCTCTTGCAGATGAAACGATTGGAATAAGCGCGGTATCCTTTGGCGGTTGAATTGTAGGCAGTGAAATAGGCAGCCCTGCTCCTGAAATGATTGCATCTGCGTTTGCATCAAGAGCGCCCTTCACAGAATTGTCATAATCCCTGACAAGCGCACGCATAATGTTTATGCCTGCAAAACCGCCGTTTTCTTTAGCGCGGCAAACTTCTTCATATGCAGCTTCGTATGTATTGAGTTTTTTCCCTGTTCTCTTTGAGACAAGCCTGTCAAGAGCTGCGCTTGATACAATGCCCAACCCGCCTTCCCTCGCAACAGCGCTTGCAAGAGGATAAAGGGAAACACCTACGCCCATACCGCCCTGAATAATAGGAAGCGAAATGGCTTTGCCTTTTATAATCAATGGAGAAAGCATTTGAGAAATCAATTTCCTTATCCCGTTTATTCTACACTATTCACAGGCATATAAGATATTATAGTATCTATTGCTTTGTCAATTACAACTATTAAAATTAGACGCAGGAAAAAAAATTTACCATTGACCTTATTTATACTTGTGATATAATTGATTTGAGGAGGGACGATGAACGAGATATGGTTTGCGCTTATGACAATTGCTTTTTTAATAGTTGTATGCTTTCTCGTATATGTGCTGCTTGAACTGAGGAAATCAGCAAGGGCGCTCACAGATTTTCTCAGGACAATAGAAGATTCCCTGAAACCTGCGCTGGAAGAACTCCAACAGACACTGAAAAGCATGAGAAAGGTCACTGATGATGTGAATTCTGTCACAGAGGACATAAGGCTGGTATCAGGCAGCGCAAGGGATATCGGACATAACTTAAAAAAAATAAGCGTGCTTTTAAATGAAGTCAGTTCGGACGCCGTAATAAAGGTTTCGGGATTAAGGATTGGGATAAGAACAGCGCTTGAAGTCTTAATAAAAAATTTTCTGACAAAAGGAGGCACCAAATGAGAGACAATGACGGACACAGCGCAGGCACGGTATTTCTTTCCTTTCTTTTTGGAGGGATTGTAGGAGCGGGGCTTGCTATGCTTTTGGCGCCGCAGTCCGGAAGCGAGACCAGAAAAAGGATAAAGGAATTCGCAGATGATATGCGGGAAAAGGCAGAAGACTACGTTGAGGATATCAAAAAGGGCGTGACATCAACAGTGGAGGAAGGAAAAGACTTTTACGAGGAAAAGAAATCCGCCATTACTACAGCAGTTGAAGCAGGCAAAAAGGCATACGAAAAAGAAAAAGAGAGGCTCTCCAAGGGTTAGACCTGATAATGCATGAGGCTTCTATTGCGTTGAGCGTGCTTGAGATTGCCGTTGACAACTGCAGAAAAGCAGGTTATAACAGGATAGAATCAATACGGTTAAAGATTGGGAGGGCGTCGGGCATAATGCTCGACGCCCTCCTTTTTGCATTCAATGCCGTCAAAGCAGACACAATTGCGGCGGAAGCAAGCGTTATAATAGACGAGATACCTGTAAGCGGCTTGTGCAGCAGCTGCGGAAAAGATTTTGTTACAGAAGAAAAATACATCCTGTGCTGCCCTGAATGCAGCAGCGCCTCATTTAATATAAAAACAGGGCGTGAACTTGAAATCATTGATATGGAAGTATTTTGAAGAACAAACTAACGGCATGCAAAAAACTATCAGGGGGCAAATAAAGTGAAAGTTAAAGTCGTGACAAGAATACTTGAGGCAAATGAGAGAATCGCAGCGGAAAACCGCAGGCTTTTTGACGAGGCAAAGGTCTATGTCATTAATCTGATGAGCGCACCCGGCGCAGGCAAGACATCCCTGTTGGAAAAGACCATAAAAGAGCTGAACGGAAAAATAAAGCCCGCTGTTATAGAAGGAGACATTGCAGGCACAGCTGACGCCGAAAGGATCAGCAGTCTCGGAGTGCCTGTTATACAGATAAATACAGGCGGCGCATGTCATCTTGACGCTAACATGATTAACGAGGTTTTGGAATCTCTTCCTCTGAAGGAGACTGACCTGCTTTTTGTTGAAAACGTAGGAAATCTTGTATGCCCCGCGGAATTCAATATAGGCGAAGATATGAAGGCAATGGTTTTGAGCATAACAGAAGGTGATGACAAGCCGTTAAAATATCCCCTGATGTTTCAGGAATCATCAGCCTTGATATTGAATAAGATTGACCTTCTGCCGTATACAAATGCAAGCATGGAGAAAATCAGGAAAGACGCAAGGTCCTTAAATCCTTCGCTGAAAATATTTGAGGTTTCATGCAAAACAGGCAAGGGAATCGCGGAATGGGCGGACTGGCTGACAGAGAAAATTAGAAGTTAAGAGTTAATGGACCGTGTCCTCATCAATATCAAAGGCGTTGTGCAGGGAGTCGGCTTCAGGCCCTTTGTCTATAACCTTGCCAAATCCCTTAACCTGAAAGGCACAGTGACCAATACCTCTGACGGCGTGGCAATTGACATAGAAGGCGAAGACATCACGTCATTTATAGGCAGGCTTCCAAAAGAAGCGCCTCCATTATCAGAGATAAACAAGATTGATATTTCGCCTATGCCTTTTTACGGGCACAAAGATTTTGAGATAGTAAAAAGCAGAGACAGCGGAAGTTTTACGCTTATATCTTCTGACGTTTCAATATGCGATGACTGCCTTAAAGAGATGCTTGACAAAAACAATAGGCGTTATCTCTATCCCTTTATAAACTGCATTAACTGCGGGCCGCGTTATACCATCACAAATGCTGTGCCTTATGACAGACATAACACCACCATGTCTGTTTTTAAAATGTGCGATGAATGCGAAAGTGAATACAACAACACTTCCGACAGGAGATTTCATGCCCAGCCTAATGCATGTTCTAAATGCGGGCCGCATTTAGAATTCAAAATTCAAGATTCAAAGTTCAAAATTTATGAAAAAGAAAATCCTGTCGAATCAAGTATAAATCTTTTAAAGCAAGGCGGTATCGTTGCAATAAAGGGGCTTGGCGGTTTTCATATTGCATGCGATGCCGCAAACAAAGATGCGGTTGAAAGATTAAGAGAAAGGAAAAGAAAGAACAACAAGCCTTTTGCGCTTATGGCTCCTGACATAGAAACAATTAAAAAATACTGCGAGGTATCGGAGAAAGAGCAAGAACTCCTGACCTCCAATAAGAGGCCGATTGTGCTCCTGAAAAAAAAGGATACAGGATTCAGGATACAGGCTGAAGAAAATCATGCATCATGCATCATGCATCATGCATCAGTACTTCCTGATTCGATCAGCCCTAATAATCTGTACATCGGCTTCATGCTCCCCTATACGCCATTACATTATCTCTTGTTTTTTTATCCAGCGGTTTATAGCTCAATCACCCTCCCCACACCCCTCCCGTCAAGGGAGGGGATATGTCCCTCTCCCCTTGCGGGAGAGGGTAAGGGTGAGGGGAGAACAAACTTCGATGCCCTTATCATGACCAGCGGCAACATCTCAGAAGAGCCGATCGTTGTCAGCAATGACGAGGCAGCAGCAAAATTCTCCGATATGGTTGATGCCCTCCTTATCCATAACCGGGACATCTTCATGCGTGTAGATGATTCTGTTGTAAGAAATCATTTTTTAGCTCACAGAGCAAAACCTATCTTCATCCGCCGTTCAAGGGGCTATGCGCCTGAACCCATATCTCTGGACAATGATGGTCCCGAAGTGCTCGGCTGCGGCGCTGATATAAAAAACACATTTACCCTCACAAAAGGAAGCTATGCTATTCCAAGCCATCACATAGGAGATATGGAAAATTACGAGACTGTAAAATTTTTTGAAGAGAGCCTCCGTAATCTAAAAAAAGTTTACAGGGTGAACCCTGTTGCAATTGGATATGACCTTCATCCTAATTATCTTTCAACAAAGTGGGCGCTGGCTCAACAGTCAGAATTAAACACAAACTCTCCACTCTCGTTTTACGGCATCCAGCATCACTATGCGCATATTGCATCTGTCATGGCGGAAAAGGGGATAAAGAGAAAGGTCATAGGCGTGGCATTTGACGGCACCGGTTACGGAACTGACGGTAATCTGTGGGGAAGTGAATTCCTGATTGCCGATACAGACGGCTTTAAGAGGGCGGGACACTTTAAATACATCCCCCTTCCGGGAGGAGAGACGGCAATCAGAGAGCCGTGGAGAGTTTCGGTCAGCTACATAAGATATATCACAGGAGATGAGGTGATGGATTATCTGGAGTCCATAGGCTTCATTGAAAAATACGGCAGTGACAGGATAAACGCTATCTTAGGAATCATTGACAACAGAGATTTCTCGCCTCTTTCATCAAGCGCAGGAAGGCTCTTTGATGCAGTCTCGGCAATACTCGGGATTTGCGACACAAATACCTTTGAAGGCGAGGCAGCAATGGCACTTGAATCTTATACAATAGACGGCATAGACGAAGACTACCCTGCTGATATCGGATTGAAAGACAGAATTGAAATAGACTTTTGCCTGACTCTGTTCAGGCTGATACAGGATGTGACAAAAGGCATCGGAAAAGATATTATCGCCACTAAGTTTCACAACACCATAGTCACCATTATCGCCGGAGTCGTCCAGCGGCTCGGCATGGTTCATAAGCTGCATGATGTAGTTTTAAGCGGCGGAGTTTTTCAGAACATGTATCTTCTAAAAAATACTATAGACAGGCTGAAATCAATAGGGATGAATGTTTATACTAATGAAAAGGTGCCTGCAAATGATGCAGGCATATCGCTGGGGCAGGCATACATAGTGAGGGAAAGGATGAAAAAGTCATCCCGGACTAAAGGAGTTATCATTGAGCTTGGCAGTTGAGACGTTAAAAAATCTTTTAAAGCAAATCGGAAAACCGGTAAGGCTGATGGAAGTCTGCGGCACCCATACAGTTGCTATATTCAGGCAGGGCGTCAGGGAACTGCTGCCTGAGGGGTTAAGCCTTATAAGCGGTCCCGGCTGCCCTGTGTGCGTCACAGCAGTTGAGGATATTGAGAAGGCAATGGAAATCTCAGGAAAAAAAAATGTTATATTCACGACTTTCGGCGACATGATGCGCGTGCCCGGCATCAAGAAAAATCTCTCTGAAATTAAGGCGGAAGGCGCTGACATAAGGGTTCTATATTCTCCGATAGACGCTCTCAAGATTGCAGCTGAAAATAAAGACAAAAAAGTCGTATTTTTTGCAACAGGTTTTGAGACAACATCTCCCTCTGTAGCTGCCACGCTCTTTGAGGCGGAAAAAAGAGGAATCAGCAACTTCTACATATATTCTGTTCACAAGCTTGTCCCCCCTGCTCTGGACGCACTGCTGAGTTCAGGCGAAATAAAAATTGACGGGTTTATTATGCCCGGGCATGTCAGCACTATCATTGGAACCGGACCGTATGAGTTTATATCTGAAAAATACAGAAAGCCGTCAGTGATAACAGGCTTTGAGGCAGGAGACATACTTCAGGGAATAAACATGCTTCTTGAACAGATTGCATCCAACAGGGCAGATGTTGAAATACAATATAAAAAGGTTGTGAGGGAAGAAGGGAATCCCAAGGCAGTTGCGCTCATTAATGAGTATTTTGAACCGTGCGATGCATACTGGAGAGGTATAGGGACAATACCATTGAGCGGTCTTAAACTCAGAGAAAAATACAGGCACAGAGACATAAACTCAGTGATTAAGATTGAAACCTTATTTATCTCAGGCCCTCAGGAACCGAAGGGATGCTCATGCGGAGAGATACTTAAAGGCCTGCAAACACCTGACGAATGTCCGCTGTTTGCAGGCGTATGCACACCTGAAAACCCTGTCGGAGCGTGCATGGTAAGCACAGAAGGAAGCTGCGCCGCATATTACAAATACAGAGGTCATAAATGATAGTAAGCAGGACTGCCTTTCGCTTGCTGCGATATTTTTCGACAGCTCTAAGCTCACTCCGCTACATCCTCGAAACTCGTTCCGAAGGCATTCGGAACTCAGACAGTCGAGGCTGTGGCCGCTTCATTTCACTAAGAACTGTTACCGAAAAATCTCTGATGCCGCTCAAACCAATCCTGCTCACTTTAGATTTTGTGGGAGGATTCAGTGGATAAAATCCTTCTTGCGCATGGAAGCGGCGGAACTGCAATGCATAAGCTGATAAGGGAGTATTTTGTCCCAGAATTTGAGATGAAAAGCCTCGGAGACGCTGCGATTGTAGATTTGTCCCAAATTGCAGAAGATGTCATTGCGAGGAGCGAAGCGACGTGGCAATCTAATACTCATGGGATTGCTTCGCCTTCGGCTCGCAATGACAAAAGAAACAGACTCAAGCTTGCCTTTACAACCGACTCTTATGTTGTCTCTCCTGTTTTTTTCCCGGGAGGAAATATCGGAGAACTTGCGGTTTACGGCACGGTTAATGACCTCTCGATGGTCGGCGCAAAACCTCTTTGCATGAGCGCAGGATTAATACTTGAAGAGGGATTTTTAATGAAGGACCTGAAAAAGATTTTAGCGTCAATGGCGGACGCGGCTAAAAGATCAGGGGTAAAGATTATTGCAGGCGACACAAAGGTTGTCAACAGAGGAAAGGGAGACGGAATATTCATAAATACATCCGGCATCGGAATTCTTGACGACGGAGTAAATATCTCACCCTCAAATATAAAATCAGGGGATAAAATCATCGTAAGCGGAACAATCGGCAATCACGGAGTTGCTGTCATGGCTGAAAGAAACGGGCTGAGCTTCAATCCTCCTGTCTTGAGCGACACAGCGCCGCTGAATAAGATGGTGGAGGAGATTATCGGATACGGCGGCGTACATGCAATGAGAGACCCTACGAGGGGAGGACTGGCTACGACACTCAAGGAAATGGCTCTGGAATCAGGACTATGTTTTAATATAAGAGAAGCGTCAATCCCTGTTCCGGACGGAGTGAGAGGCGCATCTGAACTTTTAGGCATTGACCCTCTTTACATTGCAAACGAAGGTATTTTAATAGCTGTTGTCAAAAGAGATGCCGCTGAAAGCCTGCTTGCGATACTGAGGAAAAACCCTTTGGGAAAAGATGCTAATATTATCGGCGAAGTCTCTGAATCGCCCGAAGGCAAGGTCCTGCTGAAAACAAGAATCGGCGGAACACGCGTAATAGATATGCTTTCAGGCGAACAGCTTCCGAGGATATGCTGAGATGATTAATGCATCAAGATTTTTAATCTGTCTTTTTGTCATTGTCTTTATATTCTCATGCGCTCCAAAAGAAGAAGTTAAACCTCCTCTGCCTCCCGCAAAAATTGCGGTGGTCCTTGGCGCAGGAGCATCAAGGGGATTTGCGCATATCGGAGTTCTCAAGGTGCTTGAATCAAACAAGATTCCCGTACACATGATAATCGGCACAAGCGCGGGGAGTTTCGTCGGTTCGCTTTATGCCTATGGATATAATGCATTTGAACTCCAGAAACTCTCATTCTCCATAGAAAAAGGCGATGTCGCTGACCTGATGATACCTGACAACGGATTTATAAAAGGAGAAAAACTTGAGGCGTACATAAACCGCATTTTAAAAAACACACCGCTGGAAAAGCTGAAAATCCCTTTTTATGCTGTTGCAACTGATATTCAAAGCGGAAAAGAGGTCGTGTTCGGAACAGGCAATACAGGCACTGCTGTAAGGGCCAGCTGTTCAATCCCCGGCATATTCAGGCCCGTAAATATTTCAGGAAAAGTATATGTTGACGGCGGCGTTGTCAGTCCGGTTGCAGTTGACGCAGCAAAGAGGCTCGGCGCTGACATAGTTATTGCAGTGGATATAGCAGGCGATATTGATTCATCACGGCCTGAAGGGACTATTGAAACCATCCTGCAGTCAATAACAATAATGTACTCCAAACTCGCAGCCATACAGCTTTCAAAGGCGGATGTTGTGATAAAGCCAAAGGTCGGCTATATCGGAAGCGCTGACTTTTCAAAAAGGCACGAAGCTGTCCTTGAAGGAGAAAAAGCCGCAATTGAGGCTTTGCCGAAGATACAGGAAATAGTAAATAAGTTAAGATTGGAAGGAAGGCTGAATTAGTCGTTATCCCAACCACTCTTGCAACTCCTGAAGGGATACCAAAATCGTTGGCAGCAAATAGTGGATATTTACTAACTTCTTCCTTTGGTTTTTGAATTAAGAACGGCTCAGGGAAAGCGGGTTTTTTGAAAAATAAAAAAAGCTCCAATGCCGACGGCAAGGATTACAGTCACAATGATTGGAATGATTAGTTTGTTCATATTATTTTAATCTTCTCTTTTTTTAATATTTTTAGTTTCAAAACCAACTGTTATTTTATTTTTTATCAAAAATATAAATCTCTGATTTCTTATCACCCTCTTTCTCATTGGCGGCGTAAATCCTGCCAGAAGTTACTTCAAGAGACGGTCTCAAAGAACCGCGAGTTATAGTTCTGTATTTTTCAGTTAAAACCACTTTCCAACTCTTATCATAAATTTTAATAACGGAAGAAAATTCTTTGCCAAAAATTACCTGATTATAGGTTATATAAAAGTATTTGTCGTCCACTTTTAATCCTGTAACGTATCCCTCAGTATAGCCGGATTCCGAAGCAATAAGCTTTGATTCTTTAACATTCCAGTTTTTATCCAGCTTAACCATCAAAATATCCGCCGGGGCTGACAACGGCGCAGATTCATTTATAGCTGAACCGGTGCTTGTCGGCAATACGATGTAATAATATCCATTATCATAAATAATGCTTGATTGCCGGGCTCCGCCGTCAGCGTAAGCCGACAAGTCCAAACCAAATTCAGTTATTTTATTAAGGTTATTGTCAAATTTATATAGTCTGTATTTTGTTTCTCCGCTTTGGGAATAACTTGATTTATATCTTGTCATCACATAAATATTGCTTCCTTCAATCATTGGAGCCGGGTCGTCCAGTTTTTCATCGCCATTTTGGGCGAGCCTGAACATTACACTCTGAACAATCGGTCCCTGAGAAACAACCTTTTCAAAATTATCATCCAATTTATATTTCTCGCCAAAAAGATAACTTTTGTCGCTGGTGGCCATTTCATAAAAGGCATAAAGATATGTTCCGTCAGACACAATCCGAATATCCGTAGGATTGCCGTAAGCAGATGTTTTGGAAACTAAAGTTTTGGAAACAATTTCTTTAGTTAAATCGTTATCATAAATTTTCACTTTAAATGAATTGCCATTCATTGATGACTCAAGATAAACGACAAAAACCCTGTTATCGGTTGCAACAATCTCCGGCCTTGCGATGCCTGAAATTTCAATTTTTTTGACAAGTGATATGGAAGAAATTTCTTTCGCCTGCGTTGTAGTTGGAGTTGGCGATTCTGTTGCTGTGGTAGTTGGCGTTTTAGTTGGCTGTTCAGATATTGCGGCTTTCACTTTCTTGATGTCTTTTATGTTGCTTCTGTCAATCTCTATCTCTCCGCCTTCCCTATAGAACTTTATCTTGCCATTTGACTCTTTATAGTTATCCACAACAAACTCCCTGCCGTTTTTGAGGATGATTTTATAATCAGCGAAGGCAGAAGTAGAAAACAGGATAGATACAGAAAACAGAAGTAGAATCGACAGGGTTTTATTAATGCTTAGTTTGTTCATAATTATTTCCCCTCCACATACACCGGTTTATCTTTTAAGGTTATTGTTATTTTACCATCAGCAACAGATTCTGTCTCTGTGTTGAAAGCGGCGCTGTAGTCCGATACATCTTTCCCAGAATCGTATTTAGGCACGGCTTCGGTGATTTTCGCAGAACCGGAAGTTATGCTGGAAATCGTGATTTGCTTTTCTCCGCTATTGTCGTTCCAAGCGACATAGATTGGCTTGCCGTTCTTTGTGAATTTGTAGATATAGACGCCATCAGATTCCTGAATCGTCTGGATATTATTCCAATCAGACCCTTCCAATATCTCCACCATCTTTTTGTAGGTATAGTAAGCGAGTTTTTTGTGGGAGAGGCCGTCGGAATTATTCTGATTATGTATTAAACCATAATGGTTAAATGGATTTTGGGGGAAATTCCCCATTCCTGTTTTTCCTGATAGGTAGTCATTTCTTTCATAAAGTAAGTTCCAGAAAAATTTATCAATTCCAAATGAAACCCCGTATACATAATCTTTAATTAAACCAGAAGCTTGCTCCGCCTCTGTTTGTATTGGCAAGCCTTTTATTAAAGCTTTTGCAACGGGGCTGTTTGGATCGCCGTCATACATCGACCCTTCAACAAAAACAGGGATTTTTTTAATATCAATTCCATACTTGGATAAAACTCCTCCGATTAAATCGAATTTTTCCTTAAGCAAAAGATACTGGCTTGCGCTTATATGATGCTGCTTAAATTCCAAGCCATCAAAATATTGGACGCCTCCTGCTTTTAAAACCTCCTCCAAGAAAATACCGCTTTTATTGTCCAGATTCCTATTTATTCCGGATAATCCTCCGAAAATTACCTTGCAATCGGGACATTCAGATTTAATTGTTTTATAGCTTATTTTCAGAAGCTTTGCATATCCTGCAGGATTGCTGTTATACCCTCCTACCCCGTCAGGCTCTGTGCTAATCTCCCAATATTTTGTTCTGTTCTTATTTTTCTTGACGATTCCAGTCACTTCGGTTTTGTATTTTTCAACTATACTTTCATCATCTATTTTTTTAGGACTCATCCCTCCTTCCCGTCCGATTCTTGAATAAGAACCCATCTCTTGCGGAATTTGCTGGAAATACGATGTAAACGCTCCTTCTTGAACCCATTTTACGCCAAGGTCTTTTAAATATTTCGAAATTTCAGCTGCAGTTGTAAAATTAACCTTATCTCCTTCTAAGATTTCTGAATAAGGCGAATATATTCCAAAAGGAGAATCTTGGTATGACGATGGAGTTGTTGTTGGTGATGACGTTGGAGTGGGTGTAGGTGTTGTCTGCTGGCAATCCTTTGGGCATAATTTCGGATTTGCTTTTTCTTTATCATCGCAAATCTCGTCCCCGCATTTACCGGATTTTGCAATTGGCATCTTTGGTTCAGAAAAGGCGGGGGTTTGAAGGATAAAAAAGCCGGCAATGGCTATCACAAGAATTTGAATAATAAATTTGTTCATATTATTTCATTAAATCATCAACGCCCATGTTTAACGCCTTGACTATTTTTGCTAAAGTTTAAATTGGTCGGGGCGAAAGGATTTGAACCTTCGGCCCCACGGTCCCGAACCGTGTGCGCTACCAGACTGCGCTACGCCCCGATAGAGAATAATAAAAACCTTTCCTCATAAAGTCAAGCTGATTGACCGCAGTTCTATGATTCAGTTATATTAAATGAGTTTGTTTTTCAGGAGGATTGTGAAATGCCGATATATGAATACGAGTGCCTTGACTGCGGTGAGATGCATGAGGCGCTCCGGAAGTTCAGCGATAAGCCGCTGAGTAAATGCCCGAAATGCAAGGGGACATTGAAAAAGCTTATCTCAAATACATCATTCATTCTCAAAGGCACAGGCTGGTATAAGACAGATTATGCGTCAAAGCCCGCCGATTCAGGGAAAAAACCTCATGCAAAGAAAGACTCAGACGCTGAATCAAAAACAGAAACCAAGACAGAAACTAAAGCAGAGAGCAAAACAGAATCTAAGGCAGAGGCAGCAGTTAAAGCATAGTGATTAACCCGCAGATTCATATCCCCTATCACAAAATAGAAGAACATCTTTCGTTCATCAGGCGGGAAAAACTCAACCTCGAACTCTACATTGAATCAAATGCCCTTGACTCAATAAGCAGGGAAGATATATTACACCTTAAAGATCAACTTGATTATAACCCTTCCCTGTCAATCCATGCTCCGTTTATGGATTTATCGCCGGGCGCAGTTGATTCAAAGGTCAGGGCTGTGACAATGGAAAGGTTTTTCCATGTTATGAACATTGCCGAGGATTTGAAGGTAAAGGCTGTTGTATTTCATTCCGGATATGAGAAATGGAAATACGCCTTAAACATAGGCCTCTGGCTTGAGCAAAGCCTCCTTACATGGAGACCTTTGGTTAAAAAAGCAGAGGAGATCGGAGCCAAAATTGCTATTGAAAATATCTTTGAAGACGAGCCTGAAAACCTCAGGCTGTTGATGGAAAAGATGGGGAATAACAGCTTTGGAATTTGCTTTGATTCTGGGCACTTTAAACTTTTTTCTAAAGTATCACTTGAAGACTGGTTGGGGCATCTGAAGCCTTATATTATTGAGCTTCATCTGCACGACAACAACAAGACCTCTGACCAGCATCTTCCGATTGGCGAAGGGACATTTGATTTCAGCAAATTATTCTCGGCAATGAAAGGCAAAGACCTCATTTACACGCTTGAAGCCCACAACCCTGAGGACGCAAAAAAGAGCATGGAGAGATTGAAGCAATACTTCTAAGCTTTTCCCATAAAATACCAAGTGACGCTGTTTATTCATATTAACTTTAATGATTTTTCCTCTTTCTCTTTACAGCCAGATGTGCTATATTCGTCTCATAAACTCAGTAAATACCACCTTGGTATATAATGTTATACGTAAAATGATAAAAATAAAAGATGAAAAATGGGACGACCGACTGCCCCCTTTTAACTTTTTACATTGAGGAGGATAAAATAATGAAAAGCAGGTTTATATCTATGATGTGCGTGACAGTAACTATCTTCGCTTCATCTGCTGTCTTGGCAGAGACTATCATAGTAGAATGCCCAAAGGTCTACACAATAAATCCTTTT
Organism: Nitrospirota bacterium; assembly: GCA_016195565.1. Taxonomy (NCBI): domain Bacteria; kingdom Pseudomonadati; phylum Nitrospirota; species Nitrospirota bacterium. The sequence goes on from JACPZK010000030.1 coordinate 44,034, forward strand.
ACATTGCTGCGGGTTGAAAATGGCGAGGGATGGGAAAAATCCGAATCGTCCGGTTATAACCTCTTCAACCGTTGCGGAGTTGATCCGCAGGGATACATGAAATGCTATTACGGGGCGGCGGCGCATGGGGCATCTGATATATATATGCTTAAAAAAATGCCTCCGGCAAATACAGTTTGTAAAGAGTCGAGTACTCCGAGTATTCCGTGCAAATTTGAGTGTACGCCTAAACAGTCATCTCAGCAGCCGATCAAAATGCAGCCTGTACAGCCTGTAAAAAAGCGCTGAGTCATGGAAGCAGGAAATTAATTAGGGGCACATTACATAAAAACCAGAAATGGGGACAGCCTGCCGTCCCCATTAACCCACTCGCTTGAAGCCTACAATCCTGAGAATGCAAAAAGCATGGGGCAATTAAATAAGTTCCTTGGTGTTTAATCCCCCTCAAACTCCGTCAGCGCAAAGACCTTGTATCCCTTTGCCTCAACTTTTTTTCTGCCGCCGACGTCAGGAAGGTCAACGATGAAACACATCTCTGAAACAGTGCCTCCGAGCTTTTCTATCAGGGCAGCAGCAGCAAGCGCTGTGCCTCCTGTCGCAAGCAGGTCATCAACAATAAGAACACGGTCGCCTTTTTTTATCGCATCCTTGTGGATTTCTATTGTGTCAGTGCCGTATTCAAGTTCGTATTCGTGTTTTATCGTCTCAGCAGGAAGTTTACCTTTTTTCCTTATCGGCACAAAGCCCCTGCCGAGGGTATAAGAAAGCGCTCCGCCTATTATAAATCCCCTTGATTCTATCCCGACTATAACATCAAACTTTATATCTCCCGTGATATATCTCTGTGTCAGGCTGTCAATGACAAGCCTGAATCCGACCGGGTCTTTAATGAGCGTTGTTATATCCCTGAACATTATGCCCTTCTTGGGATAATCAGGAACCGTCCGTATCTTTGATTTTATCGGCATCATCTTCCTCCTATGATTTGCAAGAGTCGCATCCGTTATATTTAATCTTTGCTATTGTTTTTAAAAGAAGCTTCTTAACATTCTCTGAGTTCTTGTTCATTATAGACAGTATCATTTCCCATGTTACAGGCTCTTCGCCCTCTTTCCAGCAGTCATAATCTGTTGACATGGCAATTGACTGATAACAGATGCCGAGTTCTCTTGCAAGGATTACCTCAGGCACAGTTGACATATTAATCACATCCGCGCCAAAGCTCCTGAACATGTGAGACTCTGCCTTTGTGGAAAATCTTGGGCCTTCAATTGTGATCACAGTGCCCTTCGTGTGATGCCTAAGATTAAGTTCCTTTGCAGTCTTCACTAAAAGGCTCCTGAGTTCTTTGCAAAAAGGCTCTGCCATGGGAGTATGTATAACCTTCTCATCATGGAATGTAAGGGCTCTGTGTTTTGTATGGTCTATGAACTGGTCCGTAAATACGAGGTCGCCGGGCTTTATTTTCTCTCTGAGGGAGCCCACCGCAGTTGTTGCAAGGATATGCGTGCATCCTTCTTTTTTAAGCGCATAGATATTCGCCCTGAAATTAACGCCTGTGGGGTAAATGGAATGGCCTTTGCCATGACGCGCAAGGATAAGCGTATCAACACCTTCTATTTTTCCGGCAGTCAGAGCGGATGAGGGATTACCGTAAGGCGTCTTTACCTTTTTTTCTTTCTTATTCTTCATAAGGCGCGGGTCATCCATACCCGAGCCGCCGATGATGCCGACTTTTATCTTAGCCATTATCGCTCCTTTGTGATGACATGAATTTGCTTAAACAAGATAAAAGAATGCGGCAGTTAAAGTCAAGGGGTTATAACAGGTATTTTATCTGAGATACTCTTCTATGCCGGTCTGCGCTCTTAATTGCTGATAAATAACTTCAGCTATGCCGAATAAATTTACGGTATCCTCCCTGTTATAAAGCTTTAACAGGTCAAGAGCCTCAGAGCTTCCGTTTTGAGCAGCTCCCCATAATTTCACTGCATCATACCCGTCCATGCCCTTGACAGCCTCGTCTCTTTCAACTCCCATGCTGGTTTCAAGTTTTTTAAGTCCGCCCTGAAATCCGAGCTTTCTTGAACCGAAACATATATCAAAATGAGGGATGTCAAACTTCAGCCCGGGCATGGAACGAAAAAGAAAAGGAATGTCAAATACAGCTCCGTAAAATGTTATAAGATATTTGTATCCTGAAAGCGCCTTATTAAGATTCTCAGGTGAAAGGCCGTTGCCTCTGACAAAGCACTTGTAATCACAGCCGTCATACATGCCGACCACAGTTACATATCCGCCCTTGTCGGGCATCAGGCCGCTTGTCTCTATATCCAGGCATACTGCCTCGCCTTTGAATTTATCAAACAGCCTCCAGTGCTCTTTCCTCTTTACTGTGCCGGCAAAATATCTCGCATTTGAATTTTTAAGCTCCTGCAAGGCGGAACAAAGACTGTTGTCAAAAACAGCTTTTTTGTCTGAACTTATAGAATTCATCCTCGGGGTATTCAAGAAATCTTTCCATGTGAGAATTCCGTTTTCCCAAAGCCTTCTTTCCAGTTTCACGCCAATTCCATTTAATATGCTGAAAGTGTTTTGTATCATATTAGCCCAAGCGCCTCTTTCGTTATTTTTTCTGCTGCTTCAAACACTGCCTTCTTTTCTTTTTCTATTCTTGCCTCAATGTAAAACCTTACCTTCGGCTCCGTACCCGAAGGCCTTATCATTAACCATGAACCATCGTCAAACACAAGTTTTGTTCCGTCAACTATAATAACATCACTGACGGTTCTTTTGTTTTCACCGATATTAAGCGCGGCTCCAACCTTGTAATGCTCTCCTATAACTGAAAGCTTTTTAATCAACGGCTCTCCGGCAAGAGAGCGGTCAACTGAAATGCCGGAGCGGTCAGGATAATAATGCCCGAACTCATCCATTATGTCTTTCAGGTAGCCGCTCAGGTTTTTGCCTGTTACTGCCATCATCTCTATTGCAAGAAGAAACCCGAAGATCGCATCCTTTTCAAGCGTATGATTATATCCTGTCATACCGTCTGATTCTTCAAAAGCAACCACTGCCCTTTCTTTTGATGACCGGAGCATATACGGCCTGAAATTCTTAAACCCTACTTTTGTCTCTTTTACGACTGTGCCGAGTTTCTTTGCTATGGCATTAACAAGATTGCTCGTACCAACAGATTTAACGCCTATCCCCTTAATCCCTTTATACACGCTCAGGAAATGAAATGCCATTGCTCCGAAATAATTCATCGGTATCTGCATATTTTCGTCAGCGTGTCTTATGCGGTCGCCGTCAGGGTCTATGATAACACCCATTCTGAACCTTGCATTGCTATCATGCAAAACCCTTTCAACGCCTTGCATGTTTTTCTCTGAAGGCTCAGGAGCCACACCTCCGAAAAGAAAATCGTCTTGTGTCCTTAGGTATTTAATCTTGGCGCTTTCACCAAGAATCCTCTGTATGCGTCCCCTTGTCGCTCCGTGAACATTGTCAATGCAGACAATACAATCCTCCTTACTTATAAAATTCTTTATTCTTTCTATATCCAGAGTCTTTCTCTCGTTTATGTATCTGATATAGAGTTCAGTTAAATCTATCTTTTCAACAGCTAACTGTGAACTATGAACTGTGAACTGTGAACTTTTTTTCATCATCCTGTTTGCTATCTCTTCTATTTTTGTTGTAACCACGTCTCCCGCAGGCCCTCCGTCCGAGGGATTAAATTTGAGCCCGGCATAATTTGCAGGATTGTGTGAAGGAGTTAAGTTAATCGAGCACGCTGCGCCCAACATCTCTATCCCTGCTGAAAACTCAGGCGTGGCCGCTTCGCCTGCATACCATGTTTTAATCCCTTCTCTCTGAAGAAGCCCTATGACTTCCATCGCAAATTCAGGGCCGAGGAATCTGTTGTCATGTCCTACAATAACGCCGCAGCTTTTCACACCTTCAAAACCTGAAACGCCGATTGCCTGCATTACTGACTCGTCTTTGCTTTTAAGCATTTCTATAATTGACGAGGTCACAATCCGCAGATTATTGAATGTAAAGTCCGTTCCTATCTCACCGCGCCAGCCTGAAGTGCCGAACACTATTTTTGCCGGTGCGGTATTTTCTCTCGCAAACCTTTCTATAACAGAAAGCAAATCCCTGTTTTTTGAAACATCTGACAGTATTTCTTTCCAGCAGGATGAGGCATCTTTAAAGCCCATTGTCATTAGTTCTCCCAAATTCAGTAGCCGAATAACTTTGAGCGGCATCAGAGAATTTTTGGTAACAAATCTCGGCGAAGTGGAAGATAAGCAATTTCAACTGTCTGAGCCCAAAGGGCGAGTTTTGAAATTGCCTGTAACGAGCCTTAGATTTGTCAAAAATTCTCTGCAAAAAGCGAAAAAGGATTCGGCTACAGCGCATTACTTCATGCTAAATCTTTTTTTCTAATAATTCCATTGCCTTCGTAACTATATTCTCTGCCGTAATCCCGAATTTTTCAAGCACTATCTCTCCGGGCGCTGACGCGCCGAACCTGTCAACCCCTATTATCACTCCATCCAATCCCACATACTTATGCCAGCCGTGAGTTGCGCCTGCTTCTATAACCACCCTTTTCCTGACGTGCGGCGGAAGCACTGTGTCTTTGTATTCTTTTGACTGCCTTTCAAACAACTCCCACGAAGGCATGCTCACAACACGCACATCAATATACTCTGCATTGAGTTTTTCATATGCGGCAAGCGCAATATGAACCTCTGAACCTGTTGCTATTAAGATAATCTCAGGCATGCATGAAGAACAATCCGCAATAACATATGCGCCCATAGCCAGTTCCGAAGCTGATTTGCATTTTTGCCTGTCAATCACAGGCACTTTCTGCCTTGTCATTATAAGCGCAACCGGGCCAGCCCTATGTTCAATTGCAATCTTCCATGCCTCTACAGCCTCATTTGCATCACACGGCCTTATAATCGTGAGATTTGGCATAGCGCGCAGGCTTGCAAGCTGTTCAACAGGCTGGTGAGTCGGCCCGTCCTCTCCAAGGGCTATGGAGTCATGCGTAAAGACATAGATGACATGGAGTTTCATTAATGCAGCAAGCCTGATGGCAGGCCTCATATAATCTGAAAATATTAAAAAAGTGCCTGCAAAAGGAATCAGTCCACCGTGAAGCGCCATTCCGTTTGATATTGCTCCCATTGCATGTTCGCGCACGCCATAAGCGATGTTCGCACCCCCGTATCCCCATTCACCTGATGCTGCGCCCTGAACATTTTTATTCTCTGAATCGGGAAACTGGAAATTGCCTTTTCCTTTAAGCTCGGTATTAGTTGAAGGATTTAAGTCAGCAGAGCCGCCTATCAGGGAAGGGATATGTTTTGCTATCGCGTTCATTGCCTGCCCTGAAGCGGCACGCGTCGCAATACCTTTCGGGTCAGGAGGGAAAATGGAAATGTTCTTATCCCAAGTATCAGGGAATTTAAAATTAATCATATTATCCCATTCAGATGCAAGCTCAGGATATGTTTTCCAATACGAATTAAATTTCTCCTTCCATTCTGATTCAAGCCGAGAGCCTTTATCTATTGCTTTTCTGAATTGTGCAAGAGCTTCTTCAGGAATATAAAATTTTGGTTCCAAGGGCCAGCCGAGGTTCTTCTTTGTGGCTGTGACCTCATCATGTCCGAGCGGAGAGCCGTGCACTTCAAAGGTATCCTGTTTATGAGGGCTCCCATAACCTATATGAGTTCTCACAGAGATCAATGAAGGCCTGTTAGTTTCTAACTGAGCATTTGCAATAGCTCTGGAGATATCTCTGATGTCATTTCCGTCTTCAACAAACTGCACATGCCATCCGTATGCCTCAAACCTCTTGCATACGTCCTCGGTGAACGTAAGTTTTGTCTCTCCTGACAGTGAGATGTGGTTATTGTCATAAAGATAGATAAGCCTGCCAAGTTTCAGATGTCCTGCCAATGAAGCTGCCTCAGACGAAATCCCCTCCATCAGATCTCCATCGCTCACTATCGCATATGTGCAGTGATTCACTATCTCATGCCCATGTTGATTAAACTTTGCCGCAAAAAATCTTTCGGCAATCGCCATTCCCACGCCCATTCCGAACCCCTGCCCCAGAGGGCCTGTTGTGCATTCAACTCCGGGCGTATCTCCATACTCAATATGCCCGGGCGTCTTGCTTCCCAATTGCCTGAATTTCTTAATTTCTTCAAGGGACAGATTATATCCGGTTAAATGCAGAAGCGCATAAAGAAGAGCGGAGCCGTGCCCCGCAGAAAGTACAAACCTATCCCTATTATGCCATTTTGGATTTTCAGGATTATGTTTAAGAAACCTGGTCCAGAGAACATATGCCATAGGAGCCGCGCCCATCGGCATTCCGGGATGGCCTGAATTGGCTTCTTCCACCATATCAACAGAAAGCGTCCTGACAGTGTTTATGCAGAGTTCATCTACATTCATAAAAAGTCCTTTGATTAATTTTATTAAGGGGTCAGGGTCAAAAGACCTTCAGCCTCAGCAATTTTGCATAGCCTCTGGTCAGACGAAACAAATGTAACATCATCCTGCTGTAAATTCAGGGCTAATGCCAGCTGAATACTATCAATCGGCTTCATATATCGCTTCAAGATAAGGCTTTCGGCGTTTATGATATCATCGGCAGTCACATCCAGAATTGCAATTCCGAGAGCTGGAATATCCTGATAAAAGAATGCGCGCTGCTGCAAAAACTGTTCTTCTGTAGTAATCTTATCTATCTCAAAAAGCCTTCTCAGGTTGGAAACGATTTCAATAATGCTTATAGAGGAGATATATACCGGCTGATTGGACTCTTCAAGTATCTTACAGACAAGGTCTGTTCCGCTCTCAGGCTGGTATCTCTTGAAGAGTGCGCTCGTGTCTATGAAGAAGGGCATCAGCTATCGCTTTTCCCTTTCTTCAACAACCCTATTGGAAAGAGAAACACCGATGCCTGCCAAGCCTTTCTGAATGTCCTTTAGTGAAACATTTACATGTTCCTGTTTTTTCAGGTGACGGTGCATCTTTGAGCTTACATGAGCGTGACCTGCAACTTTTTCAAGGGCTTTTGCCATTTTACCTCCTTGTTATGACTTAAGTTTATCAAGTGAGAAATATAAAGGTCAAGCTCACCTGTTTTGATGTGACCTGCCACCTTTTAATAAATTCAGATATGCTGAGAGAAAACAGCGTTATGGCTGTATATCATCCCTTGATATTTATCCGGGCGTTTTATTGATACTGCAATTTTATTGTGAAAAATCTTATTTTCTTCTTGACTTTTATATTCTGTAAATGCAAAAATTTTCTTGCTGTTCAGGTAGGAGCTTTCTGTTGTTGACACTTTTGTTAACACTTGGGGGATAGCAATGAAGCGGCTTAGATCGGTCATAACAGTTTTATTCGTATTAATAACAATAGTTTTCTTCCTTTCATTTACAACATCTTCTCATGCAATAACCATAAGCGGCACTGAAACAATAACAACAAACAGCAGTGCAACATATACGGCAACAGATTGTAGCGGCACTGTATCATGGAGCGTTACAAGCACAGGCGCAAGCATCAGTTCAAACGGCGTTTTGACTACAGGTCTTTACTCTTGACATTACTTCAACCAGAAAAGGTAACGGTTCTGATTAAATGAAAAATCTGTCAATACAGAGTAAATATCAAATCAAAGGCTGCATATGCGGATGGGAGTTATACATCATATACTTATGATTCAATGGACCGGCTTATCACCATCACTGTCCTGCTCGACTTTTTCGGAACAACTATTTCGAGTTTAAAGTTAGTCCCACCAGATTTTCAAGTTTATAATAATTAGCCGGGATATCATATCCCAGCGCCTCATGCGGCCTATAGGTATTGTATTTTATCCTGTAGG